>DATGVB010000109.1:0-4106 GCA_035300805.1 Tetragenococcus sp.
AAGTATTTTTTGAAATATTAATTTAATTGCTAACAGAAACGGTCTGCGTTTTATCTTGCCTTTTAGCAGTATTCTCTACAGCATCAACAATTTTCTGATAGCCAGTGCAGCGGCACATATTGCCTGAAAGTGCTCTGCGAATTTGTTTGCGGCTGGGATTTTTCTTTTCTTCCAGCAGTTCGTAACTAGAAAGGATCATGCCGGGAATGCAAAAACCGCATTGAACTGCTCCGGCATCGATGTAAGCTTGTTGTAAGTCAGATAAGGAGCCATCTGCTTTTTCCATATCTTCAATTGTCTGGATATTTTTTCCATCTGCCCAGACAGCGAGGTAAATACAAGAATCAGCGGTCTTGCCATCAATTAAAACGGTACAGGCACCACATTCACCTACGCTGCAACCTTCTTTTGTTCCAGTTAAGTAAAGATTTTCACGCAAAACTTCGAGTAAACTTTGTCGAATGTCGATTAGACAAGTATTTTTTTCGCCATTTAAGGTAAAATTTATTTCTTGCTTCATTGTTAGACTCATTCTTTTGTTTTTAAAGCATCAATGATATTTCTGCCAGGCAGAATGGTTATCAGCTGATCGCGGTAAGCTTTAGAAGCTCGCCAGGAATCACGTGTGTTGGCATCTGCCAGACATTTTTGACCAATTTCATTTAGAGTTTCATTGCTGATTGTTTTTTCTTTGGCGTAATTTTCAGCGGTTGTCATGCGTAAAGGAGTGGGTCCAGCAACACCAAAACAAATCCGCAGATCCTCAATCTTCCCTTGTTTTTCTTTTAATAAAACGGCACAGCTAAGATTGGCGATGTCTAAAGCCTGACGTTGGGCAAATTTAGTATAATTGCCAACATAGGCATGGTAATTCTCATGTGTGATTTTGATTCTTGTCAAAATTTCTCCTGCTTTTAAATCCACCCAGCCTGCTCCTTTATAAAAGTCTGCAATAGGGACTTCTTTACAGTTTTTTTCAGAACGGATCTCAAGCAGAGCGTTATAGGCAAATAAAGTGGGGGCGCCATCGGCTGAAGTGGCTCCATTACAGATATTACCGCCAATGGTTCCCATATGTCGTGTTTGCGGTCCGCCAACGAGAGCCACTGCTTGACTTAAAAGTGGAGCATATTTTTGAATTAAAGGATGTTCTTCAATTTCAGTGAAAGTATTTAAAGCGCCAATCATCAAATTTTTCTCTTCATCAAGATAAACCTGATGCAATTCTCTGATATTAGTGATCCCAATCAAATCTGTATCGACAAATTCTTCATTGCCTTGTCGTGATTTAATTAGCACATCTGTACCTCCAGCGATGATTTTAGCTTGTGGTCGTTTTCTGACCAGCTTATAAAAATCGGTCAGCTCGTTAGCTTCATAATAACCTTTAATATCAAACATTCTGTGTTCCTTCTTTCTCCAAGGATTCAAAAATCTTTTGTGGTGCCAAGGGTAAGCTATTAACAGCAATTCCAATGGCATCTTTTACGGCGTTACGAATGGCTGGGGCAGGTGAACAGATGGGGTTTTCACCTAAGGACTTATTCCCGTAAGGTCCGATCGGGTCTTCTTTTTCTACAAATAACTGTTTTAATTCCGGCAGATCCATAGTAGTAGGTACTTTATAGTCCAGTAAATTATTATTTAAGGGTTTGCCTTTTTTATTATATTTAATACCTTCACTTAAGCCGTAAGCAATGCCCATTGCCATGCCGCCGTCGACTTGACCGGAAGCCAGCAGAGGATTGATGATCTTACCTGAATCATGGACATTCATTACGTCAAGTAAGTCAATTTTACCCGTTTGTAGGTCGACTTCGATTTGGGCAAAAGTACAGCCTGAAGCATAAGAATTATCATGAACGTTAGTAGAAGCTTCAGTTACCAGAGTTTTACTACTGTTTAGATCGTAATAACTAGCTAAAGCCAGATCGGCTAATTTTGTGATTTCTTGCTGGTTATGCAAATAAACGATTTTACCATCAACTAAATCAAGCTGTTCCGGTCGAATATCGTAGTCTTTTCCAGCTCTTTCCAATATTTTTTCTCGCATTTTTTCGCCTGCTTCTCGGATAGCAAAACCAGTGACATAGGTTTGCCGGGAAGCATAGGCTCCTGTATCAAAAGGATCGATATCAGTATCGGTCATCGCATCGCGGATGATCCATTCATAAGGAACACCAATACTTTCTGCGGCCATCTGGCTAAAAACAGTATCGGCTCCCTGTCCAATTTCGGTAGCTCCCAGCATTAATTTAATATGACCATCTGGCATCAGACTCATTCTTGCACCACCGGATTCGAGACCGCCAAATGGATAGGTACCCGAACCGTATGAAAAGGCAGCTACTCCTATGCCGCGGCGCTTATTTTGGGCATGGACATTAAAGAGCTGGTTATCCTTTGCTTTTTCTTGCCAGCAAAAAGCTTTCTTGCCCTTTGTCAGACAATCAGCGACATGGAAGTTAAATTGCTGAATGTGACTTAGTTCATTTACAAAACCACTTGGACGACAATTTTTCAGGCGAAATTCGATTGGATCCATACCAATTTTTTGTGCGGCATCATCAATGATCGACTCTAAAGCAAACATCACTTGAGGAATACCATAACCACGCATCGCACCCGCCGTGGCAATATTAGTATAGACAGTTTTAGCTTTATAGCGGAAATTGTCTGATTTATATAAGGCATTGATAAAGGTACCGCCTTTACCCCCAATGGCATGGCCATGTGAAGCATAGCCTCCCTGATTAGAAAGAACATCAAAATCAAGAGCAGTGATCACACCTTCATTGGTCACCGCTAAGGTAATATCATAATCAATAGCATGGCGAGTTCTGGTAAAGGCTATTGATTCTTCACGAGTCAAAGAGACTTGAACAGCCCGACCATTACAAGCCATACTCATGGCTACTGCGATCGGTTCGATCGTGATTTCCTGTTTGTTACCAAAACCACCGCCGATAAAAGGTTTTTGAACTCGGACTTGTGACCAGGGAAGGTCTAAGGCTTGAGCGATGATCCTCCGGCAAATATAAGGGATTTGTGTAGAAGATAAGCACATCCACCGTTGGTCGGCATCCTGATAAGCGATGGCTACTTGATTTTCTAGATGAATGTGCTGCTGGACAGAAGTAGAAAAACTTTCTTCTAAAATGTGATCGGCTTTATTTTTACCAGCTTCAATATCGCCAAAACCAACTTCTGTACTGGCAATCACGTTATCACGCTCTTTGTGGATCCTCAAAGCATCATTTGCCATGGCTTCTTTAGGGGTCAGATAGACGGGGTATTCTTCGTATTCGACTTTGATTTTTTCTAAGGCTTTTCGTGCTTCAAGCTCGGTTTTCGCTACAACCGCTGCAATTTCATCACCGTAAACCCGAACATTTCTTGTTAACAAGCTACGATCTTCAATATCTCTTTTGGCTGGATTCATGCTAAAAGGATGACCTGCAGTTGCAAATTTTGTAGGGGCTAAGTCTTCCGGTAATAAAACTTTAACAACACCAGGCATTTTTTTGGCTTCTGAAATATCATAGCTTTTTACAAATCCATGACTGATGGTTGCGTGTAATATTTTACCGTGAAGGGCTTGAGGAAAGAAAAAATCGTCAGTAAATTTAGCTTTTCCCTGTACTTTGGCGATGGCATCCCAACGCTGTTTTTCTTTTCCAATTACATTATCTTTAGACATCTTTTTCCTCCATCTTATCTGCAGTAATAGGTTGATTACTTTTTACTTCTCTTCATTTTCAAGATAACATAGGACAAAAAGAGAAGACAATATGCAAACGAAAGATAACGGTGCTATATAAGATAATGATAGCTAAAAAACGAACATTAACATTGAGAGTAAAAAAACGTACTGACTTAATAAAAGTCAGTACGTTTTTTTATTCTAGTGAATTTTCTACATCTTCAAGCATTTGTGTATAAGCAATAGGTCCATTATATAACCAGCTTTTATCTGGACTAAATTCATAAAGCTGATCATTTTTAACGGCTGGAATATTTTCCCAGAGTGGATCGCTGAACATCTTGGCTTTTTCATCACTATTAACAAGGAAAAGGTAATCAGCATCTAATTGGGAAAGTTTTTC
>DATGVB010000110.1:0-9486 GCA_035300805.1 Tetragenococcus sp.
CTGACAACCTCTGAATAATCGTATAAATCTTGGCTCATACCGCTAAACTGATCTCCTTGACCGCTAAATAAAAAAGCTGTTTTCATTACTTCCTCCTTAAAAGAAATCCGTATTTTAAATTTTGGATGTCAGCTTTATGGAAAATTTTAAAAAAATACCCATCATAGCAAAAGGCCAGGCTTTTGGCCCAGCCTTGAAAATTAAGCTTGTTGTTGTTCTACATATTTCACTAAATCTTCGACTGTTTTAATACCTTCTTCAGTTTCGATTTTCACATCAAATTCATCTTCGATTTCATTGATGATCTGGAATAAATCTAAGCTATCTGCTTCTAGATCTTCTTGAATATTTGTTGTCAATTGAATTTCGTCTTTATCTTTATCTAGTTCTTCTGCCACGATTGCTTGAATTTTTTCGAATACCATAATTGTATTTCCCCCAATATTTTTCTAATTTTTATCACTCAACAGATTATAGCAGGACCGCCATGGTTGCCCAAGTCAAGCCGCCACCAAAACCTGAAAGTATCACATTTTGTTTGCTTCCCAAGATAAGTTTGCCACTACTGACAGCTTCATCTAATAAAATCGGGATCGAGGCTGCTGAAGTATTGCCGTACTGATCCATATTCTGCAAAAACTTATCACGAGAAAAATGGACTTTTTTCGCAATTTTATCTAAAATACGCGAATTTGCCTGATGTAACAAAAAATAATCAATGTCTGCATCTTGCTCTTCAATAATATCTTTAATTTGTATGACTACATCTCTTAAAGCAAAATCAAAAATGTCTCGGCCAGCCATTTTTAATAAGGGTGAAGCAGACTGTTCACTTTCACTAAAGGGATGTCTGACAGTGACCAAACCTGAGGTCAGAGCCATCGCTCTTTTTCCATCAGCCTGTAATTTTTGGCTGATAATGTGTTTGGTCTCAGAACTTTCTAGGAGAACTCCACCGGCGCCATCCCCAAATAAAACAGCTGTTGAACGGTCTTGCCAGTTAAGCAGCTTAGAAATTACTTCGCCACCGATAACTAATCCTTTTTTAGCTCCTGTACGGATCAGCTTGTCACCTACAGAAAGAGCATAAACAAAACCCGAACAGGCAGCACTTAAATCAAAACACAAAGCCTGAGTAGCACCGATCGCCCCCTGAACCAGACAAGCAACAGAAGGACTATTATAATCTGGTGACATCGTTGCAACAATAATAAAATCTAAATTCTCTGCTTTTATGTCTGCTTTAGTAAGCAGTTTTTTTGCAACTTCGATACAAAGATCTGAGGTGTTTTCATTAGTTGCTATATGACGTTGTCTGATTCCAGTCCGGCTTGTGATCCATTCATCGCTGGTATCCATAATTTGCGCTAAATCAGCATTAGTTACAACTTTAGCTGGAACATAGGATGCCGTTTGAGTAATTCTTGCAAAATTATTCATTAACTTCACTCACTTATAATCTTTTAAAAAGGCATGAAGATTATCCAAGGCCTTTTGCAAAGCAACTGATTCTTCATTGTCCATGTCTTTTAAAATTGCCTTGACCATTTCCATATGAAAATGGCGATGCACTCGAAAAACAAGCCTTCCTTTTTTAGTCAAACCTAATTTGACAACTCGACGATCATCTTCACTACGAAGCCTTTCGACATAATCTTTTTTGGCTAAGCGGTTGATAGCTGTCGTTAAGGTTCCGACAGTGATCGACAATTGGCGAGCCACTTCAGAAGTAGTCTTTTTTTTATACATACCGATTGCTTCGAGCGTATGCATCTCAGTGATCGATAAATCTTTAAATTGTGATTTCTTCAATTCAGATTCTTCAATCACTAAAATATCATTAAAGACATCGACTAGTAAATCATTGATTTTTGTTAAATCTGCTGCCATGTCCAAACACCATCCAAATAGTTTGATTATCAAAACATTTGATAATCAAACTATAAAGGATAGCGAAAAAAAAAGCAACTATAATTTATTATTTTCTGTAAATTAGCTCTTTCTTTTTCATAATTATTATCAAAATTACTTTGATTTTCAAATTATTTTAGCACAAAAACACAAAAAAACTAATTCTTAAATTTTTTCTTTAAAAAAGTTTAAATTTAAAGATAACAAAAAAGCAAGCTAGGGCTAAAAATAAAATCGGATCTTTTCAATAATTACTTTTGAAAGCAATTCATAAGCAATTGGAGTCAGATGGATGCCATCTGCTTGTAAATACTGTTTTTGATCCTTGTCATACAAGGCCTGATAGAAATCAGCCACTAAAAGATCCTGTTCTTGCGCAATTTCCAAAATGACTGAACGATAGCTTTCAACACGTTTATTACTGCGATGACTAGAAACTATCTCTTCATTGACTAGAGGCGGAGTGATCAGCAGCTTATAATTTTCCAGCTGACTTAAAATTACTTTTAAATTCTCTGCAAACAATTCTTCACTGACCAGATGTGAAGCTGAGGCATCATTTGTACCAAAAAAAATCAGATTCACATCTGCCTGATAATTTTTTACAGTTGGCAAACGACGAAGAGCTCTCTTAGTATCATCACCACAAAGGCCAAAAAGCTTAATTTCAGCTTTTTGATTCAGCTTTTGGGCTAATTTTCTTTTTAAAATATCTGTTGTATTTTGGCCATCATAACCGGCCGTTAAAGAATCCCCGAAAATCGCTATCTTTTTCATGAATTATCCCTTCTTTGCTGTCGTCATTAACTTTAAGAAAATTGCTTTATGGCTACTACTTTGGCTGACTTGTAACCGCAAATCCATTTATGGCTACTACTTTACCTGACTTGTAACCGCAAATCCATTTATGGCTACTACTTTGCCTGACTTGTAGCCGCAAATCCATTTATGGCTACTACTTTAGTGAACTTCTAGCCGGCAAGCAAAAAAACCAACCGAAAAGTCGATTGGCATCAGGCAAGTTTTGCTTGAATTTGAGAAAAAACTTCTTTCCAGTCTGCCTTTTTCTCAACATCATATTGACTTACATTAATTTTCAGCTTAGGACTATAGTCATAACTTTCAAACCAATGTCCATAAGCACGGTATAATTGATAATAATACCCCAGCAAACCATTTTCTTCAGTGGGTTGTTCATAAACACGACCACGTTTTTTGATATTATTCATAATATGATCAAAATCAGCAGCTAAATAAATCATAAGATCAGGTGCCTTTTTAGGTAGACTCTTAAGTTCTTCCATCATATTTTCCAACAATTCTAAATACAGCTGATACTCCTCTTTACTGATATTGCCATTTTCCACATTGATTTTAGTAAATAAAGCATCTTCGTAGATGGAACGGTCTAAGACATTATTTTGCTCATAAAAAGCTTCTTTAATACTTTTAAAGCGTTTATTCAAGAAATAAATTTGTAAAGCAAATCCATATTTATCAGGATTTTCATAATACTTACTTAAAATCGGGTTGTCATCGACTGCTTCATAAAATGGAGTCGTCCCCAATGCCTGGGCTATTTTAGTGGTATAAGTAGTCTTTCCTGCTCCGATCATTCCTGCCATTACTATCACGATCTTAATCGCCTTCCTTAGCTTGTTCCACTATATATTGTATCTCTAAACAATCCGTCATCTATATACAGTATTTCTTCTCATCAAATTGTACCCTGTTTTTAGTAAAAAGTGAAGTTTTTTCTGTATTTTAAAAAAACTGGGAAGCCATTTTTTGACTTCTCAGTTTTTCTTATTGAATTAAATCATAAATTTCCATTGCAACGATATCAATATTATCAAATTGATAGGCTTGATTAGTCTTAGCTTCAGTCAACTCAAATGTTGCGGTTGAACTGTCAAAAGTAACAGTACATTTTTCAACGCCTTCTTTTTCAAAACGGCGAACTTGCACTTCGCTATCTTGGGCTTCCACCATGGCTTCAAGTCGCTTGATGATAGCGATCAATTGGGATTTTTCCATCCTAAGTGCCTCCTCTTTAATTGACATTTCTGTTATATTTTAACAAAAGAAAGGCAATAGTGAAAGTTCTTTTAACATTTTTTTCAACTTTTCAGTAACTATTTTCCCCTTAGCTCCACCAAAGTTTGATCAAAGCTTGTGTGCCATCGTTTTGATTGCCCTCATCAGCCAGCTTTTCATACAGCTGACAGGCTAAGTGGGTCGCTGGTAAATCCAACTGCATTTTTTCGGCTTCATCCAGAGCAATTTTTAAATCTTTAATAAAATGTTTAACAAAAAAGCCTGGACTATAGTCTTCTTTTAAAATTCGCGGACTATAATTTTCCATTGACCAATTGGCTGCACTACCGCCAGCTAGAGTATCGATTACTTTTGGTAAAGTTAAACCGGCTTTTTGCGCATAGACTAACATTTCTGTCATCCCCGTCATAGTACCTGCAATCATGATCTGATTTGCCATCTTGGTATGCTGGCCTTTACCAGCAGTACCATGTAAGCTATAAGTCTTCCCCATTTTTTCAAATAATGGTAAAACTTTTTCATAAATTGCCTCATCGCCACCAACCATGATCGTTAATGTAGCGTTTTTAGCTCCTAAATCGCCCCCTGAAACAGGTGCATCAAGACTGTCTGCTCCTTTTTCTTTGGCCGTCTGGTAAATCTTTTGGGCTAAACTAGGGGTGCTGGTAGTTAAATCTACTAAGATCTTCCCGTTAATATCGCCGGCAAAAATACCTATACTTTCATCATAGTAAATCTGCTCGACATCCTGAGGATAGCCCACCATAGTAAAAATAATCTCACCGGCAGTCGCAACTTCTTTAGGTGTAGCTTGCCACTTGGCACCTGCTGCCACTAAATCATCGGTCTTGCTTTTTGTCCGATTGTAAACCAGAAGATCATGACCGGCTGCCATTAAATGTTCTGCCACTGCATGACCCATAACACCTGTACCAATAAATCCAATTTTCATGAAAAAACCTCCTTAAAAATTTAATGCGTTGTTTTTCTAAATGAACGTTTGTGCTTGGCTTTTACTTGATGATGCTCTAACACCTTTTTTTCAGCAATGATTTTCTGGTAATATATCAGCATATCATTATAAAAATCAATCATAGCCAGGCCAAAAGTTTCAGCTGAAATTTCTGCTCTTTTTCTACTTAAAATCTGGGGGTCGACTTTAATTTTTTTATCAATATAAGCAAGTAAGGCAGGTGCAAAATCTTCATCTTTTATAAAGGTAGTACCTAAAGATTCATCATCAACTAACTGATCTAAATAAACATTTCCTTCTACGACCACTTGAGTTCCAGAGGCAAGTGCTTCAAGATAAGTCAAGCCCTGACTTTCTGAAGTTGAGGTACTGACAAAGTAGTCCGCTGCCTGATAGAAACGTGCTACCTCATTATTAGGCACTTCACCCACAAAAATTACCTTATCTGCAATTTCCAATTCAGTGATCATCTTTTTTAATTCTTCTTCATACGGTCCTTTACCTACGATGACTAGCCGAGCATTAGATTTTTCTTCTAAAACTTCAGGAAAATGCTGGATCAGAGCCTGAATATTTTTTTCATAAGAAATGCGGCTCAAGGATAACAAGAAAATATCATCCTTGGCTAATCCCAGACTTTTGCGTAATTCTTGTATTTGACTGGCAGTTTGTTCTGTAGATTCAAATCTTTTTATATCGATTCCAGTCGGAATGATGCGCATGGGAGTAATCACACCATAATCTGCTAAGGTCTGACTTACTCTTTCACTAGGACAAACTACTCCTGTTGTATGATTTGCAAAGATCCGTGACAAAAATCTGACATGTGCTGGACGAAAGACCTTCCCATTAGCAATATAATGAAGATAATCTTCATACATTGTGTGGTAAGTATGAATCACTGGAATCTCTAGCCTTTTTCCGACAAACTTTCCTAACAAACCCGTACCAAACTCAGTATGCGTGTGAATCAGATCTAAATCTAATTCTTTTGCCAGAAGATAAGCCTCTCGCATGCCACGAACAACGATCCGACGGTCTTTAAAAGATACAAAAGGTACACTTGGCATCCGAATGATTCCGGCTTCATCCTCTGGTGCATTGGGATCTGTAGTTGTGAAGATAAAAACTTCATGCCCCATTTTTTCTAGTTCTTTTTTTAAAGTTTTAATTGATGTTGCCACTCCACTTACTTGAGGAAAGTAAGTATCTGTGAAAAATCCAATTTTCACAAAATTCCCTCCAAACTACGACGTAATGTCTTATTTAGCAAGTACTTTTTTGTACACACCTTTTAATTCTTGACCAACTTGCTGAATGCTTTTTGTTTGAGCTGTGGCAAAGCCCTCTTGCGTCAGGTCAGGTAATTTCTTTTCCACGATTCCTTCCAGCAGTTGACAAAACTCTGTATTGTTATGTGCCATGTAACAATTTTGCCGATCATAAAGCCATCCTTTATAAACAGGAATATCACGTACTAAAACATTCTGGAAACTTGCCAATGCTTCTAACACGACAATTCCTTCGGTTTCTTCATAAGAAGGAAAGAAAAATAAATCCGCATTGGAGTATGCTCCTTCTATAATATCACCTTTGATATAGCCGGGAAAAATAACATTTTGAGGATGTTCCTTCTGCACGATTTTGCGTATATCTTTAGGTACACTATATAATGAAATATGGCCAAACCAGATAAAAGTATACTGCGGAAAACGTCGAGCAACCTCAACAAAATCAACGAGTCCTTTGCGATGAAAGTAAAGTCCGACAGAAATAATTACTTTCTGATTTTCCTTTAGATGAAAATATTCGCGAAATTTTCTTTCTTTTTCCTTACTCGGCCGATATTTACTCAGATTGATCCCGTTAGAAACGACATCGATTGGCTTTTTGATCCCATAAGATAGTAAAATTTCTCTAGCATAGTCAGTAGGTGTGATCAGCCGATCTCCCAGGCAATATAAACTGATCAGATATTTTTTGTAAATGGCATCTACTGCATTCGAACCAATGAAGGAATTCTTGAAATCTTCAGCATTAGAGTGTGCATGGTAAACTACCTTTTTACCGCTTTTATGAGCTTTAGAAATCATATGACGGGTGTTAGGGCCATAGGTATTAATATGCAAAATATCATAATTCTGTTCTTTGGTATCGATCGTATAGTCGATAGAGGCATTTTCCAAGGCTCTTTTCTGATGCTCAAAAGCCCGACCAATACCAGATTTTTCTAATGCTTTTTCGCCTTCAAAGTAAAGCAATACTTTCAAGAATCTACTCCCTCCTTTTCATTCAGACATATTATAACATACTTTGATTTTTGTCGGCTCCAACTAAAGCAGTATCTATTTAACAAAAGTTGTCTGTTCTGTTACAATTTATATATTTAACAGATTATTATAAAAATGGGGGTCGCTTTATGAACGTTGTAGACATGCATTGCGATACGATCATGCAGATATATCAAGCCACAAAAGATCAGCCGGTTTTACTCAAAAAAAACAATATTCAATTAGATATTGAAAAAATGCAGAAAGGAGATTATCTGTTGCAGAATTTTGCTCTTTTCATTGAGTCAGATGAAGTCGACTCGCCTTATCAGACTGCCAAAGAAATGGTCGACTGTTTCTATCAGGAGATGAAGCAAAATAAGGATACCATACGTCCTGTAATTCATTATGAGCAAATTCTGGAAAACGGCCTCAACAACCGGATGAGTGCCTTGTTAACAATGGAAGAAGGTGCTCCTTTAGAAGGCAGTATAGAAAAATTAGAAGAATTTTACAACTTAGGAGTCAGAATGCTGACTCTCACTTGGAATTATCCAAATGAAATCGGCTATCCTAATGCCGCCTTCAGCGATGATGATTTTCATTTGAATGACCACAAACAAAAAGGTCTGACGGAACAAGGAATCAAAATCGTTCAGCGCATGAATGAACTAGGAATGATCATTGATGTCTCCCATGGTTCTGATGCTCTGGTTGAAGATGTTCTAAAGTATACCGATCGTCCCTTTGTCGCCAGTCATTCCGATGCTCGGGCAATTTGCCCCCACTATCGCAATCTGTCAGATGATTTAATCAGAAAAATCGCAGAGCGGGGTGGTGTGATCGGCATTAACTTTGCCGGACAATTTCTTAAAAAAGCCGAGGACAAAGGCAGTCAGATCGATGCTATTGTTCGTCATGTTCAACACATCTATCAGACTGCTGGTATTGACGTTATAGGATTAGGATCTGATTTTGATGGTATTAAGGTTCATGAGGATCTGCCGGATGGTTCTGTCTTGCCAAAAATCTATGATGCACTGGTCAAAGCTGGTTTTACCACTAAAGAAGTCGACAAGATTTTTAATGAAAATGTCTTACGACTGTATCGGGATTTTCTGATTTAAATAAAAGTTGCTGCACTTTCTGATAAAAAGTGATTTCATTTTGAGAACTGTAATCAAATTTTGATAAACGGGCATGCAAAAAAAGCCAAGGCAAATCAACAAAATGCCTTGGCTTTTTTATTGGATAAAAGCTATTTTACATATTCATCAACTAAAGCTACGACTTCTTCCATCGTATCGCAATCATTTAAAGCCTTCTCGGCAAGTTCTTGCATCTTAGTCGTATCCAGACGCTTCATCAAACTACGTGTTTTCAAGACAGAAGTTGCACTCATTGAAAATTCATCGAGTCCGATTCCCATCAATAATGGTACTGCTGTTTGATCACCAGCCATTTCACCGCACATACCAGCCCATTTTCCTTCTTTATGAGCAGATTTTACGACATGATTGATCAGACGCAAAATCGACGGATTATAAGGTTGGTACAAATAAGAAACACGTTCATTCATACGATCTGCAGCCATAGTATATTGAATCAGATCGTTGGTCCCAATACTGAAGAAATCAACTTCTTTGGCAAAATGATCTGCTAAAACGGCAGCTGCCGGAATTTCGATCATGATCCCTACTTCGATTGAATCAGCAACTGCAATACCTTCATCAATCAATTTCTGACGTTCTTCATTATACATTTTTTTCGCTTGACGAAATTCTTGTAAAGTTGCGACCATCGGGAACATGATCCGTAATTGTCCATAAACAGAAGCACGCAGCAAAGCACGCAATTGAGTACAGAACATTTCATCGCCGCGTTCAGACAGACTGATCCGTAAAGCCCGATAACCTAAAAATGGATTCATTTCTTCTGGTAATTCAAGATAAGGAAGCTTTTTATCACCGCCGATGTCCATTGTACGAACAACAACAGGCTTGCCATCCATACCTTCTAAAACTTTTTTATAGGCTTCAAACTGGTCTTCTTCTGTCGGAAAATCTGCAGAATCCATGTATAAAAACTCTGTTCGATACAGACCTACTGCTTCTGCCCCATTATCATGAACGCCGACTAAATCTTTGGGCGTACCGATATTTGCCGCTAGTTCAAAATGCTTGCCGTCTTTAGTGACAGTTTTGGCATTTTTTAATTTTTCCCATTCAGCTTTTTGTTCAGCAAAAGCATCGCCGGCTTTAATATAAGCAGCTT
>DATGVB010000111.1:0-6734 GCA_035300805.1 Tetragenococcus sp.
CCAATCGTTGCAACTATGATATGGGATCTGCCACAGTCAATTGGTTTGGGCGGTACAAGTCTGTTGATCGTCATTTCAGTTGCGCTTGAAACTGCTAAACAACTAGAAGGCTTGATGTTGAAACGTCAATATACTGGTTTCATAAATTAAAGTTGATGTAGTGTTGAGGATCTCCTCAACACTGGCAAAAACTTATGGGAGGAATAAAGATGAATCTCGTTTTAATGGGACTGCCAGGTGCCGGTAAGGGAACACAGGCAGAAAAAATTGTTGCTGATTACGCTATCCCTCAGATTTCTACTGGAGATATGTTTCGTAGCGCCATCGCTAAGGAGACTGAGCTCGGTTTAAAAGCAAAAACTTTTATGGATAAGGGTGAATTGGTTCCTGATGAAGTAACCAATGGTATTGTAAAAGAACGTTTAGCAGAACCAGATACAAAAAATGGTTTTTTACTAGATGGTTTTCCAAGAACTTTAGATCAAGCAAAAGCTTTAGATGAAATGATGGTAGATTTAGATAAAAAAATCGATGCTGTCATTGAAATTCAAGTACCCGAAGAAACTTTAGTTGAACGCTTATCAGGACGCTATATCTGCAAAAATTGTGGAGCAACTTATCATAAGATATTTAATCCGACAAAAGTAGCAGGTACTTGTGATCGTTGTGGTGGACATGAGTTCTTTCAAAGAGATGATGATAAAGCTGAAACTGTCAAAAATCGTTTGAAAGTCAATGTTAAAAATAGTCAACCGATTTTAGCTCATTACAAAAAAGCTGGTTTGCTTCGTTCAATTGATGGCAATCGTGAAATTGATGCAGTGTTTGGTGATATTCAAGAAATTTTAGCTAAGCTTTAGTTAAAAAAACATTCTTGCAAGAATGTCAAGTTTATGATAAAATATGTCAGTCTAGCTCTAGTATTTTGTAAAAGAGTTAAGGTGGGGACAAGTATGCTGGTTTCCGCCGTTTTATCGTGTAAAGTAGACAAACAAGTACAAGGAGGTACTGTGAGTGGCAAAAGAAGATATGATTGAAGTCGAAGGTACAGTCGTCGAAACTTTGCCTAATGCAATGTTTAAAGTTGAACTTGAAAACGGCCATGAAGTTCTTGCGACCGTCTCCGGAAAAATTCGTATGCATTATATCCGAATTTTACCTGGTGATAAAGTAACTGTTGAACTTTCACCTTATGACTTGAGTCGTGGCCGTATTACGTATCGCTTTAAATAATTGTACTTACGTAAAACCACAGGAGGTAAGTATTATGAAAGTAAGACCATCAGTAAAACCAATGTGCGAACATTGTAAAGTCGTCCGTCGCAAAGGACGCGTAATGGTGATTTGTTCTGCAAATCCTAAACACAAACAACGTCAAGGATAATCGGAGGTGTAATAAATATGGCTCGTATTGCAGGAGTAGATATTCCTCGTGATAAACGTGTAGTTGTCTCCCTTACTTATATTTATGGGATCGGCAACACAACTGCTAAAAAAGTTTTAGCACAAGCAGGTGTCTCAGAAGACATTCGTGTACGTGACTTAACGAATGAACAAACAGATGCTATTCGTGCTGAAGTAGATAAATTAAAAATTGAAGGAGATCTTCGACGTGAAGTCAATCTTAATATTAAACGATTGATGGAAATCGGATCTTATCGCGGCATGCGTCATCGTCGTGGGTTGCCTGTTCGTGGACAAAAAACAAAAAATAATGCACATACTCGTAAGGGTAAAGCAACTACTATTGCAGGCAGGAAAAAATAATTTTTCAGTGAAGGAGGTTTAAAACTTCATGGCACAAAAAAAAGTGAATCGTAAACGCCGTGTGAAAAAACATATTGAATCAGGTATTGCACATATCCATTCAACATTTAACAATACAATTGTAATGATTACCGATGCTCATGGGAATGCTCTTGCATGGTCTTCAGCAGGTGCACTCGGGTTTAGAGGTAGTCGTAAGTCAACACCTTTTGCTGCTCAAATGGCAGCTGAAACTGCCGCAAAGTCAGCAATGGAACACGGATTAAAAACTGTCGAAGTAACTGTTAAAGGTCCTGGTTCAGGACGTGAAGCAGCTATTCGTTCATTACAAGCAGCTGGCTTGGAAATAACCGCTATCCGTGATGTGACACCAGTTCCTCATAATGGATGCCGCCCTCCAAAACGCCGTCGTGTTTAATGAGTGCCGCTCATTTTGAGTTTCAAAATTATGTCATTGAACAAGACGCTTTTCGTTTTGAAAGGGGTAAGAGATAAGAATGATCGAATTCGAAAAACCAAGAATTGCAAAAATTGATGAAGAGAAAGATTATGGCAAGTTCATTGTTGAACCTTTAGAAAGAGGCTATGGAACTACATTAGGAAATTCCCTGCGTCGGATTTTGTTATCTTCTTTACCAGGTGCTGCGATTACGAATATTCAAATTGATGGCGTATTACACGAATTTTCCACAATCAACGGCGTTCGAGAAGATGTGGTACAAATCATTTTAAATATTAAAGGATTAGCATTAAAACTTTATAGTGAAGAAGAAAAAAGCCTGGAAATCGATATTACAGGACCAGCTACAGTCACTGCAGGTGATATTATCGTTGATAGTGACGTAGAAGTTCTAAACAAAGATATGTACATTTGTACAGTTGCAAATGGTGCAAAATTCCATGCTCGTTTATCAGTGCAACCTGGACGTGGTTACGTTCAAGCGGATGAAAATAAAAAAGAAGATATGCCAATTGGTGTTTTACCGGTTGATTCCATCTATACCCCAGTTCGTCGTGTCAACTATCAAGTAGAAAATACTCGTGTAGGTCGACGTGATGATTTTGATAAATTAACGATGGAAATTTGGACGGATGGTTCGATTACACCATTAGATGCTTTGAGCTTATCAGCGAAGATTCTTACCGAACATTTGGAAATTTTTGTAAATATGACCGATGAAGCAAAAAATGCTGAAATCATGGTTGAAAAAGAAGAAACACAAAAAGAAAAAATGTTGGAGATGACGATCGAAGAACTCGATTTGTCCGTTCGTTCTTATAACTGTTTGAAACGTGCAGGTATTAACACTGTACAAGAACTAACTAATAAATCTGAACCAGAAATGATCAAAGTACGTAATCTGGGTCGCAAATCTCTTGAAGAAGTAAAATCAAAATTAAGTGATTTAGACTTAAGTTTACGTAAAGACGATTAATTTTACGAAGGAGGGAAATCCATGAGTTACCGTAAATTAGGACGCACATCTAGTCAGCGTAAAGCAATGTTGCGTGATTTAACTACTGATTTAATCATTAACGAACGTATTGTTACGACTGAAGCTCGTGCAAAGGAAGTTCGTTCAACTACTGAAAAAATGATCACTTTAGGCAAACGCGGTGATTTACACGCACGTCGTCAAGCGGCAGCATTTGTACGTAATGAAGTTGCAAATGTACGCGAAGAAGATGAAGATATCGTGATTGAATCAGCTTTGCAAAAGCTGTTTAATGATATTGCTCCTCGCTACGAAGAACGCCAAGGTGGCTACACTCGTATCTTGAAAACAGAACCAAGACGCGGAGATGCTGCACCAATGGTAATCCTAGAACTTGTCTAAAATGTAATGAAGCAGTATTAATAGGATTAATACTAAGCGTCACTTTGTCGATGATTTTTAGAGTGTTATGATGTTGGAAATTTTTTCCGAGTCTAGCTCAGCACTGTCTCCTTGATTTCAAGGAGACAGAGCACTCATCATAAAGTGTCTTTTTTTTACTTTCGATTACATGTCTTGACAGATGTAATGGAAAATGAAAAAAATAAAAGTTCTGAGTTTCCAGCAAGGGTGATTGAAATATTGTTTTTTTTTTGGTAGTGTTAGTTAGAACTGAAGTTAAATGATTTCATTTTAAAGGAGCAACCATGGAAACTATCATAGATTTAAAAAATATTACTTTTCGTTATCAAAATGATGATCAAGATCCGGCCTTAAAGGATGTTTCATTTACAGTTAAAAGAGGAGACTGGGTAGCGATTATTGGTCATAATGGCTCAGGAAAGTCGACCTTGGCTAAAACAATTAACGGCTTATTATTACCAGAATCAGGAAGCGTAAAAGTAGCAGGTTTAGCACTAAATGAGGAAAATATCTGGTCGATCCGTAAATCTGTGGGGATGGTTTTCCAAAATCCTGACAACCAGTTTGTGGGTGCTACTGTAGAAGATGATGTTGCTTTTGGAATGGAAAATCAAGGAGTTGCTCGTGATGAAATGGTAGCGCGAGTTAAAGAGGCGCTTGATCAAGTACGCATGAGTGAATTTTTCAGTAAAGAACCTGCCCGTTTGTCTGGCGGACAAAAACAAAGGGTGGCGATTGCCGGAGTGGTGGCTTTACGACCGGATATCATTATTTTAGATGAGGCAACTAGTATGCTTGATCCAGAAGGACGAGCAGAAGTTGTCACTACCATCAAAAAAATAAAAGATAAATACAATTTAACTGTATTGTCCATTACTCATGATATTGATGAAGCAGCCAATGCTAATCGAGTATTGGTCATGCGTCAAGGAAAGTTAATTGATGAAGGTACCCCTGAGCAAATTTTTTCTGAAGGACCTGCATTAATTGAAAAAGGATTAGATCTACCGTTTCCTGAAAAACTGAAACAAGCACTAAAACAGCGTGGAATAAAGGTTCCCAAAGAATATTTGACTGAAGAAGGGATGGTGGATTGGCTATGGACATCGTTTTTGAACAAGTAGACTTTACTTACCAGCCACATTCTCCTTTTGAACAAAGAGTTTTATTTGATATTAATATGAATATTAAAGAAGGCTCCTATACTGCTCTAGTAGGTCATACAGGCAGTGGGAAATCCACAATTCTGCAGCACCTCAACGCTTTGTTAAAACCGACAAAGGGAAAAGTGCTGATTGGAGACAGGACCATTACACCTGAAACAGATAATAAAAATTTAAAACCCATACGTAAAAGAGTGGGAATTGTTTTTCAATTTCCTGAATCACAACTTTTTGAGGAAACTGTAGGAAAAGATATTGCTTTTGGCCCGCAGAATTTTGGTATTTCTGAAGAAGAGGCACTAAAACTGGCTAAAGAAAATCTAAAATTGGTTGGTCTGGATGAAAGCTATATGGATCGTTCTCCTTTTGATTTATCGGGCGGACAAATGCGGCGGGTAGCCATCGCCGGAGTGCTGGCAATGGAACCAGAGGTACTTGTATTAGACGAACCTACGGCTGGTCTGGACCCTCAAGGAAGAAAAGAAATGATGGAGATGTTTGAGTATCTACATAAAGTCAAACATATATCGATTATTTTAGTCACTCACTCTATGGATGATGTAGCCCGCTATGCTGATTATGTCTATGTTTTAGAAAAAGGCAGCTTAGTAAAAGAAGGGTCTCCCGCCCAAGTGTTTCAAGACTTAAAGTGGTTACAGGAAAAACAATTGGATGTCCCCACAGCGGCTGCTTTTGCAAAAAAATTAGCAGCTAAAGGCGTTCATTTTGATACCCTTCCCCTTACGGCCGAAGCTCTGGCAGATGAATTAGTAAAGATAGGAGGGGAAGCTAGTGATGAATAAACTGATTTTAGGCCGCTATATTCCAGGTGATTCACTGATCCATAGGCTAGACCCGCGAACTAAGTTATTGACAAGCTTTTATTTCATTGCTATCATCTTTTTTGCTAATAACTGGCAAAGCTATTTATTGCTAGGTGTGTTTACACTACTATGTGTTTATTTGTCAAAAATTGATTTTGGTTTTTTTCTACGCGGAGTAAGACCACTGATATGGCTGATTTTATTCACAGTAGCACTACAGATTTTGTTTACTAATGGCGGACAGGTATACTGGCAATGGGGAATTTTTCGTATGACAGAATACGGTGTTCAAAACGGGATTTTTATTTTTTGCCGTTTTGTCCTCATTATCTTTATGTCGACTCTGTTGACTTTAACGACTCCTCCTTTAGAATTATCTGATGCTATTGAGTTTATTCTGCGCCCTTTAAAAGCGGTCAGATTTCCTGTACATGAAATTTCTTTAATGCTTTCGATCGCTTTGCGCTTTGTACCTACTTTGATGGATGAAACAGAAAAAATAATGAATGCTCAACGCGCTCGTGGTGTAGATTTTGGTGAAGGAAATTTAATTCAAAAAATGAAAGCTGTTATTCCACTTTTAATTCCTTTGTTTGTTTCTAGTTTTAATCGAGCAGATGACCTAGCCACAGCAATGGAAGCTCGTGGTTACCAAGGTGGTGAAGGTCGCTCAAAATATCGTATTTTACATTGGCATAAAAAAGACACAGTTTCAATTGCGATCTATGTCGTGTTAACGATCGTTTTGATTTATTTAAGAGCATAGTATTTTTTCCAGCAATAAAAATGGTCTAACTGACTATTTTTGCTTATTGCTGGTATTTATTTTGTGAAAGGAAATGTAGATGGTTCGATATAAAGCTATTATTGCCTATGATGGTACGAATTTCAGCGGTTATCAGCATCAGATAAATGGTCGTACAGTTCAGGACGAAATTGAAAAAACTTTATCCAGAATTTCCAATCAGCCGATTGCAATTAATGGTTCTGGCAGAACAGATGCTGGAGTTCATGCGCTGGGACAAGTGATTGATTTTTCCCTTCCATATAAAAGAAACCTTGAGAAATTACGGTTTGCACTTGATACTCAGACTCCAGCTGATATCGCTTGTAAAAGTGTA
>DATGVB010000112.1:0-10571 GCA_035300805.1 Tetragenococcus sp.
AAAACAAGGAAACGATTTCGATACGGATGAAGTCATTACGGCTTTTAAAAAAGATTTGTTAGCTGGAAAAGGTTCCCTTGATTTGGCTGACCATAAGAAAAAAGTTACTATAACTGCAGATAACAAAGAATTAAATGAAAAACTAGAACAACTAAACTCAATTGCCAAAGTTAAAGCGACTTATCAGATCAATGGCGAAAGTATCAGCATCCCGACAGAGACGATCACTAGCTGGCTAGCAGTAGAAAATAATAAAATAACTATTGACCAAGCCGCTGTACGCAAATATGTAAGCCAACTGGGGAAAGATTATAACACCAGTAAAAATAATACTGAATTTGCTAGTACAAAACAAGGGGATGTTGACGTCCCGGCTGGAACATACAGCTGGACCATTGCAACCGACAGTGAAACAGAAGCTTTAAGTAAAGCGATTCTCAAAGGTAAAGATTTCACTCGCTCTCCGATTGTCCAAGGCAGTGCTGATCCTAGCCAGCCTTTGATTGGTGATACCTATGTCGAAGTTGATTTAAAAAACCAGCATATGTGGTATTACAAGAAAGGCAAAAAGATTCTGGACACCGATATTGTTTCTGGTAAACCTAAATCTCCAACCCCTACAGGAGTTTTTTACGTCTGGAATAAAGAACGCAATGCTACTTTAAGAGGTGAAGACTATGAATCACCGGTGAGCTATTGGATGCCCATTGACTGGAGCGGCGTAGGCATTCACGATGCTGACTGGCAGCCCACTTTTGGCGGTGACCGCTGGAAAACAGGCGGCTCTCACGGCTGTGTAAACACTCCTCCTGCTGTTATGAAAACTTTATTTGAAAATGTTACTGTAGGTACGCCCGTAATTGTCATCTAAAAAAAGTCGGCTGATCCAGCCGACTTTTTTTACTCTTCAATTGATGAATATACTTCAGATACATCATCATCATCTTCTAGTTTTTCCACTAAATGATCGAATTTTTCTTTCTGATCTTCTGTTAAACCGACTGTTGTCTGTGGAACCCGGGTCAATTCTGCATGGGCTAAAGTATAACGGTCTTCAAGATATTCTTTTACTGCTGTAAAATCTTCAGGAGCAGTGTAAATTTCAAAAACATCATCTGACGTAACTAAATCTTCCCCGCCAGCCTCTAATACGGCATCTAGCATCTCATCTTCTGTTACAGCCAGATTGACACGAGCAATCGCAATATAGCCTTTACGATCAAACATATAACTAACCGAACCGGTTTCACCCAAATTACCGCCATTGCGATCAAAAGCCAGCCGTACATTTGTAGCCGTACGATTGCGATTATCCGTCAATGTTTCCACTAAGATCGCGACACCACCTGGGCCATAACCTTCATAGGTCACCTCTTCATAATTAGCACCATCTGTTGCACTAGTTGCCTTTTTGATAGCCCGATTGACATTATCATTAGGCATATTGGCTGCTTTAGCTTTATCCATGACTAAGCGTAAAGATGGATTCGCATCAGGATCGCCGCCTCCATTTTTAGCTGCCATATAAATTTCCCGCGATAATTTTTGAAAGATCTTGCCTCTTTTTGCATCCTGGGCGTTTTTTCTTCCTTGGATATTATTCCATTTACTATGTCCTGACAAAAAATCTCCTCCTCATAAAAATTGATTACATTGTCACTGAACCAACTTTTGCTACTTTCTTATTATAACTGTATTTATAGGTATTTTACAAGAAACGTTTTTGCTTAAAGCCAATCAGAAACCAGCACAATAAAACTGCTGTCAGTGCTCCACAAGAATCAAGTATTACATCTTGAAAAAGCGGTGTACGGTCTTGGGTCAGCATCTGATGAAATTCATCCATTCCGGCATAGCCTGCCGCTGATAAGCAGGCAAAAAAAGCTGAGTAAGCCAAGGTTTTTAATTTGGGAAACAAACATAAGAAAAAGCTGCCGCCCAATAAAAAATAAATAAAGAAATGGGCAAACTTACGGATAAAAAATTCAATAAAGGAAAAATAACCCAAAGCCTGAATGCTCACTTCTTTATCAGCATATATAAAAGAAACATTGTTTAGAGTTTCTTTAAGGGGTTCCTTTTTTAATACAACTGCTAATAAACTAAGCTGTGATTGCTCATGATAAGTTTGTGATGAGCTATAAAATAAAACAGCCATAATAATAAGAGCCACGATAAAATATAAATTTCCATTCTTTTTTGCTTTTTTCATTAGAACCACCTTAAATTGATCTTTGTTTTCCTTCATTATAAAAGATATACTGACTTTCAACAAATCTAAAATTCAGCGGACATAATTTAACTTTAATGGCAAGAACTTTCTATGTTACACTGTAAATAAATATTGATAAATTTAATTGTTAAAGGAGTTCTTTTATGAAATATTCAATGAACTGGGACTTAGATAGCATTTTTTCAGGCGGTAGTCATTCGAGCGACTTAAAAAAACGACTAGAAAAGCTTGACCAGCAGATTACAGCCTACCAGCAGTCTGTAAAAAATTTTCAAGCTGAAAATTGCCAGACAACTGATCTGCAAGAACTTTTAGCGATCAATAGCCAAATTGTCAACGGTTTTATGCAATGTGGGACTTTTATTGAAGCCTTACAATCAGCAGATGTAAGTGATAAAAAAGCCAAGTTATTAGCGGGTGAACTATCTGCTAAAATGCCTCAATATCAATTAGCAGAGACAATTTTCTCCAAAAAACTAGCAGCTATCCATAAAGAAAAGTGGCACAAGCTAATGGCTGATGACAGCTTGGCTCCGCTTGCTTTTCGTTTAGGAGAAATCCGTCGCGATGGTAGTAAATTATTATCTGATCAAGCAGAAAATATAATCAACACCTTATCTTTAGACGGTCTTAATGCCTGGAGTGAACATTATGACACGATCGTTGCCAGTATTCAAATCCATTTTACCCAAAAAGACGGTCGTACTATTATGCTTTCAGTCGGTCAGGCCTTCAATAAGATGATGGGTGATGCCGACAGCAAGCTACGATCTGATTTATTTGAAGAGTGGGAAAAAGCCTGGGGTAAAAAAGCTGACTTATTCAGTGATAGTTTAAATCATTTAGATGGTTTTCGTTTGTCCGTACAAAAATTACATGGTATCGAGAATTACCTTGAAGAACCTTTAGAATATAATCGTTTGAAACAAGAGACTTTAGATACTATGTGGGCAACTATTCAAAAAAATAAACAGCCGATCGTTGATTATCTTGAACGTAAGGCCCAATTATTAGGTAAAGAGAAGATGGAATGGCAAGATCAGGATGCCCCGATTATTTTAGGAAACACAAAAGAAAAAACCTTTACCTTTGATGAAGCAGCTGCTTTTATTATAACTAATTTTCGCAAATTTAGTCCTAAAATGGCCGATTTTGCCCAAAATGCTTTTGATAAAGCGTGGATCGAAGCCGAAGATCGACCTGGAAAACTCCCCGGAGGTTATTGTGCTAGTCTTCCTGAAACACAGGAATCACGTATTTTTATGACTTATAGTAATTCCATTAATGAAGTGGCGACAATTGCCCATGAATTAGGCCATGCCTTTCACAGTAGTGTGATGTGGGAGCTACCCACTTTAAATCAGGACTACGCTATGAATGTAGCCGAAACAGCTTCTACTTTTGCTGAATTGATCGTAGCAGATGCAACTTTAAAAGAAGCTCAAACAAAAGAAGAAAAAATCAAGCTCTTAGATGTAAAAATGCAAAATGCAGTTGCCATGTTCATGAATATTCATACACGTTATATCTTTGAAAATAACTTCTATCAAGCTCGCCAGAAGGGGCTGTTGTCAGCAGGACAAATTTCTGAGCTGATGGTAAATGCTCAAAAAGAAAGTTATTTAGATAGTCTGGCTAATTATCATCCGCATTTTTGGGCAGCCAAATTACATTTCTTTATTGATGATGTTCCTTTTTATAATTTTCCTTATACTTTTGGTTATCTTTTCAGCCTGGGGATCTATGCCCAAGCCCGCAAAAAAGGCAGCAGCTTTGAAGATGAGTATATTGCCTTACTGCGCGATACTGCTGCTATGACAACCGAAGAGTTAGCACAAAAGCACCTGGACGTTGATTTAACTCAGGCGGCATTCTGGCAAGCAGGTATTGATGAAGTTCTAAAAGACATCGCAGAGTTTATGGAATTAACTGCAGACTATGTCCATTAAAAAAAGTTGCTCACTTGACGTACTGCTCAAGTGAGTAACTTTTTCAATTTTCAGCTTTAAGTTCTTTTATTCCTGTAAGTGTCAGCAAAATGACCAAGCTGACTAAGTAAATTGTACTCAAGTAAAAAATAACGACTTGCAAATTATAATGATCCATCAAAAAACCAATGAAAATAGCCGAAAAGCCCCCCACTGCTTTTCCAGTATTCATAATAAAGTTATTAGCTGTTGCTTTAATATACGTCGGATACAGTGAACTAATGACTGCTCCATAACCTCCATACATCCCATTGATAAAAAAACCGACGATAATGGCTGCCAAAATTAAAGTTAACTGGTTAGTCGCTAAAACTAGCAAGTATACCACTAAAGATGAACCAATTAAAAAAATAGCAAAAGAGTATCGCGGTCCTAATTTATCCATGATCATACCAAAACTTAACATTCCCAGACTCATGCCTAAAATTGTGCTGACCATCCACAAGGAAGAACCTGCGACTGATAAACCTAAGCGTTCTTGCATAATGGAAGGCAACCAGTTCATCAAACCAAAGTATCCGGCAATTTGAACAGTCACCATAGCTGTCAGACCGACTGTTTGCCAGCTTGATCTGCCATCAGTAAATAAATCCTTTAAATGACTGCCAGCCCTTATCTGTTTTAGTTGCGTGAAAGTTTCTGCTTCCTTTAAATCGTGACGAATGTACCAGACAATGCCCACAGGGAGTACGCCCACTACAAAAAGCATGCGCCAACCCAAAGCAGGCAAGATCAATGCAGCGAAAAGGGCTGCTAACATAGCCCCTAATTGTGATCCCATGGCAGCAACGGAAGAAGCACGTCCCACTTTTTCAGGAGGAAATGTTTCGGAAATCAGTGACATACAAGCTCCATATTCACCCCCGGCACCAATCCCGGCAATGAAGCGAAACAGATACATCAAATAAATATTTACGGAAAAATAAGTTAACAAGCAAGCCAATGAAATCAGAATTACCGTATATAGAAAAACTCTGACGCGCCCATAATTATCCGCAATATGACCAAAAATAATTCCCCCAATTAGCATACCCAAATTAGTAATCGTGGCGATCATACCTGCCTGACTACCGTTTAAGCCAAAACTCACAATAATTGAAGATAATGAAAAGGATAAAAACATAATATCCATATTTTCTAAAGCAATCCCAGCCAGCGATGCAAGCAACACTTTACGTTGATATTTTGTCATTTTTTCACCCGATCTAATTTTTTCTCTTGTAAATGACATTACTAGTTTCCAGGATGAAAAACAAGCCAAAATTTACAAACGGCAAATAAAATAGCCCTGAGAAAAATTTATCCCAGGACTATCAATAAGATATTGCTTATTCAGCAGGACCAGAAGCGACTAGTCCTCCACCTAGATTATTCAGATCAGGTCTGTCTGCTTTAATGATCAGCTGTTCATTGACAAAGGCCATTTGCCCCAGCTTGCTCATTTCACGGCCATAGCCGGAACGTTTGATACCGCCAAATGGCAGTTCAGGTAAGGAGTATCTGAAGTTGTTGACAAAAACCATCCCGGTTTCGATTTGATCGGCAACTTCTTCTCCATGTTTGCTATCACCTGCAAATACAATGCCACCTAATCCATAAGAAGAATCATTGGCTAATTCGATGGCCTCTTCTTCTGTCGTCACTTTGTAGATCACACCTAGCGGACCAAATAATTCAGTGGTATGAGCCGGATTATTTCGATCAATATCAGTCAGGATCGTCGGCATAAAGAATTGGCCATCTAAATCAACAGCTTCATTGCCGTAGACGACTTTCGCACCGGCAGCGATGGCATCATCGACTTGTTTTTGTAATTTTTCTTTAGCCCGTTTACTATTCATCGGAGCTAAAGTTGTCTTGGGATCTAACGGATCGCCCATCTTCACTTTACTGAAGTTTTCCTTTAATTTTTCTACAAATTCATCATAAACATTTTCCATAACAATAAAGCGTTTAGAAGAAGTACACTCTTGACCAGCATTATATAAACGTGAACGCCAAGCAATATTAACTACATCATCCATATTAGCATCATCCAGAACAATAAAAGCATCCATACCGCCTAATTCCATAGTCGTTTTCTTCAAGGCTTTGCCAGCTTCAGTCGCAACTGATTCACCACCACGTTCAGACCCGGTCAAAGCAACTCCTTGTACT
Source organism: Tetragenococcus sp. (assembly GCA_035300805.1). Taxonomy (GTDB): domain Bacteria; phylum Bacillota; class Bacilli; order Lactobacillales; family Enterococcaceae; genus Tetragenococcus. The sequence continues at coordinate 6,379 of DATGVB010000112.1, forward strand.
CTTACATCATGGATCGCTTTGGTCACTTGATCATAAGTTAAGAACAGATTCACGATGGATCCTTCAGGTGCACCTGCTTCAGCGATCACATCACACATCATTTTTGCCGAAGTCGGGGTATTCGAAGCATGCTTTAAAATCATGGGATTACCAACCATAAAGTTAGGGGCAAACACCCGCATGATCTGATAATAAGGAAAGTTCCACGGTTCAACCATCATCAGAACTCCGGTCGCGTGATGATGGATCTCAGCGACTCCGTTAGCTGTTGTTTCAAGTTTTTCCGGTTTCAGCATATCTTCTGCATGATCAGCAAAGTAATCTGCGATCATGGCACATAGTTCAACTTCTCCGTGTGCTTCACCAATCAATTTACCCATATCTACCGTACAAGCTTTAGCTAATTCATCTGCTTTTTCTCTTATCTTAGCTGCAACATTGTGTAAAATTTCTTTGCGTTCACTGATCGGCTGCTTTCTGAACTTTTTATACAACTCATGTCCCGTCTGTAATGCAGCTTCTAACTCTTCGTCCGTGGTGTTTTTATATTCGACCACCACTTCATTAGTATATGGATTTACTGTTTTGTACGCCATTAAAAAACCTCCTAATAATTATTTAATTACACCAAATCCGCCCGTCCAGGCAATTTTTTCGTTAGCGGCTAAGGTCATTTGTAAAAATCCTAGTGCTTCTAATTCACGTGCTCTTTTTAAAGAACCTGCATCGATAACAACTAAGTCACTGCCTGCTAAAGCCTGAGTGACTTCAGCTTTTGCCTTTTGACTATCACCAGCCAATTGAACTGTTGTGGCAACCTCATCTCCTAGCTTATGGCTGATTAAGGTTGCTGCAAAATTGGTGTTAAAGCCCTTCACTACATTTGATTCTGGTAGTTTTTTTGCCAACTCGGCCGCTGCTGAAGAATCAGCAGGCACAACAAGTTCATCCCATGTTTCAAAGTTTAATGGATTACTGATTTCTACAATTGTTTTCCCAGCTAATTTATCTGCTTGTTCTTGAGCGATTTTATCTTCTGCATCATAAGGAACCGCAAATACTACAATTTCTCCAACGTTTTCTACCGGATCTTTTGAGGTTATATAGTTAACCTTATTTCCAGCTGCTTCAAAGTTTTTGCCAATCGCATCTCCCATATTTCCTTTGCCAAATAACGTAACCGTTGCCATTTCGTGATACTCCTTTCAAAAGATACATAATCATACGAGTTAAGCATACTTTATTTTTGCTTTTTTGTTAAATAATCAGCTTGTACGATAAAACAAAACAAGAGACCAGAATTTTAAATTATCCGATCTCTTAATTTTCAAATTTAAACTTGCTTGGGTTTAAATCTCTTTAAACGCAGCGCATTCAACAAGACTGAAACCGAGCTGAAACTCATGGCAGCACCAGCAATCATTGGATTAAGCAGCGGACCGCCAAATACATGCAGGATGCCCATTGCCACAGGTATTCCTAAAACATTATAACCAAAGGCCCAGAAGAGATTTTCTTTAATATTTTTGATAGTTGCACGACTTAACTCAATAGCTGTTGTCACGTCTAATAAATCACTGCGCATCAAGACAATATCAGCTGATTCAATAGCTACATCAGTACCCGAACCGATCGCTATGCCTACATCCGCTTGTGCAAGAGCAGGAGCATCATTGATTCCATCGCCGACCATGGCCACATGCAGTTCTTCATCTTGCAGTTTCTGAACTTCTTTTGCCTTATCTTCTGGTAAAACTTCACTAAAGACTCGGTCGATACCCACTTGACTGACAATGGCAGCTGCAGTTTCCTGGTTATCACCTGTGATCATTGCCACCTGAATATTCATATCATGTAACTTTTGAATCGCAGCAATCGAGTTTTCTTTGATCGTATCTGCGACAGCAATAATTCCAATAAGCTGTTTATCACTAGCCACAAACATTGGTGTTTTTCCTTCTTTAGCTAGCTTGTCTGAATCATTTTGTCCCTTGGCTAAATCTATTTTGTTTTCAGTCATCAATTTTTTATTTCCCAAAAAGAAAGTATTATCTTTTGTCACCACTTTAATACCATGTCCAGGAATGGCTTCAAAATCAGAAACTTCTGGCAAGTCTAGTTCACGTTTGCCAGCCTCTTCAACAATTGCTTCACCTAATGGATGTTCAGAGCCTCTTTCAGCTGCTGCTGCCAGACAAAGCAACTCATCTTCTGTTTCTTGCCGATAAGTTAATATATCACAGACAATCGGCTTTCCTTCAGTGATCGTCCCGGTCTTATCAAAGACTATAGTTTGTATCTTATGAGTAGATTCTAGCGCCTGACCACTCTTGATCAGTACACCGTTTTCTGCTCCCTTACCGGTTCCTACCATAATTGCAGTTGGTGTAGCTAGTCCCAAAGCACATGGACAAGCAATAACTAATACCGAAATTGAAATTGTCAAAGCAAAAATCCATGATTCTTGCCCTAAGAAAAACCAGCCTAAACCAGAAAGTACTGCTAAAACAATAACTACCGGCACAAACACACCGGCCACTTTATCTGCTAATTTAGCAATCGGTGCCTTGGAACCTTGAGCGTCTTCAACCAGATGAATGATCTGGGCTAAGGTCGTGTCTTTACCTACCTTTGTCGCTTTAAATTGGAAAGAACCATTTTTATTGATGCTAGCTCCGATTACTGGATCATTGACATTTTTCTCAACGGGAATACTTTCGCCCGTAATCATTGATTCATCGATAGCGGAATTGCCAGAAATAATCTGTCCATCAACTGGGATTTTTTCACCCGGACGAACAACCAGTGTATCTCCTACTTCAACGGACTGGATCGGGATCTCCACAACTTCTTCATTTCTTAGTACGCGTGCTGTTTTGGGTTGTAGCCCCATCAATTTTTGAATAGCCTCTGAGGTCTTGCCTTTGGAGACAGCTTCAAAATATTTTCCTAGCGTGATCAAAGTTAAGATCACGGCTGCTGACTCATAGTAAAGATTCATGGCAAAGCTTGAATCACCTAAATAAACCAGGATCGTACCATATAAGCTATAGAGAAAAGCCGCACTAGTCCCTAAAGCTACTAAGGAATCCATATTGGGATGACCCTTAAACAAATTTTTAAAACCGTGAATATAAAAGCTCCGGCCAAAATACAAGACTGGTAAGACGAGAATCAGTTGAGCTGCAGCAAAATTGACCGCATGATGCATCGGATCCAAAAAACCAGGGATCGGCAATCCAACCATATGCCCCATGGATAAATACAATAGTGGGACAGCAAAGATAGCTGAACTAATAAAACGACGCCACATTTCTTTAATATGATTTTGTTTTTTATCTTCTTGTGCTGCAGCTTCTTCTTGTGAATCTTCTTTGGCATTATAGCCTGCATCCACTACAGCTTGTATGATTCTTTGTGCAGAGACTCTAGCTGGATCAAATTGAGCCGTCATTTTTTCAGTCGCTAAATTCACACTCGCTGAAACGCCATCTAACTGATTGACAGCTTTTTCTACGGTTTGAGCGCACATGGCACAAGTCATTCCTTCTATAGCAAAGTTTTCACTGACTTTCGGTTCTGCCACACCATAACCAGCATCCACTACAGCTGATTTAATCGCCGCTTCATCCACTTGTCTTTCATCATAGTCTACATTTAGTTTTTCAGTCGCTAAGTTAACCGAAGCAGTATCGACTCCTGCGATTTTGCTGACTGCCTTTTCTACCGTTTGCGCACAAACAGCACAAGTCATTCCTTCAATGGAAAATGTATTTGTCGTCATCTTTTTCATCTCCAATTAAGCGATTGCCTTTGCATCATAACCTGCTTTTTTAATCGCTCCGATAATTATTTCATCTGCTACTTCTGTATCAATAGAAACTTCCTTACTTGCTAAGTTAACTGAATAATCTTTGATCCCCTCCAGACTATCTAAAGCCTTGGATACATTATTGACACAACCTTGACATTTCATATTGGTTACTGCAAAATTTTTATTCATTGACAAAATCCCCTTTTGTTTACAAGTGTAATCTTCTTTACAAGCTAACTATATACTTTACGACTACATTTGTCAACAAAAAATAAGCTACCTGATTTTACCGATAACTTAGTTCTTTTAACTGGAATTTTTATGCTACAGATCAAAACATCCTTTGGACATAATTTTCTGCATAACTAACACTTAAGAT
>DATGVB010000113.1:0-8231 GCA_035300805.1 Tetragenococcus sp.
CGATCAAATAACGCAAAATTCGCGGATTTTGCATCTTGGAAATGATGAATTCATAAATGTCCGGGTGCCAGTTGGATAACATGATCATTTGTGCTCCACGTCTTGATCCGCCCTGCTCAACCAAATGAGTCAGCTTCGCAATATCATCAAGCCATGAAACCGAACCGGATGATTTACCGTTGACACCGCGCGCCAATGTGTTGCGTGGACGCAATGTCGAACCATTCGTTCCTACACCGCCACCACGACTCATGATCTCCATGACTTTTTTGCGATGGTCGGCGATGTCATTTCTAGAATCAGCGACAAAAGGCATGACATAACAATTAAAAAAAGTTACGTTGCTTTTGGATCCTGCACCATAGAGGACACGGCCTGCCGGTACAAAATTCATTTCTTTTAATTGTTGATAAAAGGCTGACTCGATCATTTCTTTGTTGCCGATCGTCTGGTCTACTTGGGCTAAAGCATGGGCGACGCGTTTGGCGATCTGTTCATAGAAAATTTCAAGAGGTTTGTCGATTTCATTTAAATTGCGGCTTACGATTCCTGTCTGACGTTCTTTTTCGTCTTCAATTGAAAAACAGTATTCATCTTCAACTTGAATTACAGCCTGTTTTTTGTCCCAGTCAATTGCATTAATGTAACCAATTCCGCGAGCAGGATAGCTGGGATCATTTTTTACGGTCAGCACAACCAGATCGCCAATAGCTAAGGTTTGTTGTTTACTATCTTTATAAGCATAACGATCAAGCATCACTAAACGAGAAACGCCGGTTCTTTGCGTCTGCATGTCTGTTGTAATAGGAAAAACTTGCTCGAATTGCTGAATATCCTGATTTAATTTATCGAGATTTAGATTTTTTTGGGTAATTTTCGTCGGCATACTAAAAACTCCTTTTTAACAATAAAGATACTATATATAGTATTTGTTGTAAGAATATATACTATATAATGTGAATTTAAGTATAGCCTTCTTTGTCATTTTTTTCAAGAGCGGTTTTTTTGTTAGTCAGTAAAAAGAAAATATGATAAAAAGAAGAAGAGGTGAATAAAATGGTAAAAGATGGCTTATATTGGGCAGACTTATTACGCTCGAAAAAAATTTCTTATATTGAATTAGCTGATCTGATCGAGCAAAAAGTAAAGCAGTTGAATCCTCGTTTAAATGCACTGGTTTCTTTTGATAAAAAAGCGGCACTTGATCGTTACCAGCAGAAAAAAGCTTGGGACGAGCGTTTATTTGCTGGCTTGCCTCTGCCTTTAAAAATGTTAGGTCAAGATAAAAAAGGCTGGCAGGCGACTTCAGCAAGTCGTTTATTAAAAGAAAATCGGGCGCAAACAACGACGAATTTTGTGCGGGCTTTAGAAAAAAACGGTCTGATTGCAATTGGTCAAAGCAACTCTCCAGAATTTGGTTTTAAAAATGTTACTGATTCATTACTTTATGGTAATAGCTGTAATCCTTGGAATATAGCCTATTTTTCCGGTGGTTCTAGCGGAGGAGCTGCTTCAGCCGTTGCTAGTGGAATGTTTCCGATAGCTGCTGCTAGTGATGGGGGCGGCTCGATCCGTATCCCGGCTTCTTTTAGCGGTCTGATTGGTTTAAAGCCGACCAGAGGAACGATGCCACTGGGGCCGGATGGTTTTCGTGGCTGGCAGGGAGCCTCAATTGCTTTTGCCCTGACGGTTTCAATGCGCGATACTCAAGCCCTATTCTATGCAATGCGTGGTACGGAAACAGCGGCTCCTTATCAAGCTCCTAAAGTCGAATGGGATCATCCGCAGAAAATTTCTGCAAAAAAACTGAAAGTTGCTTTTACTACTACTTCTCCAGTTGGTAGTGATGTTTCTGAAGATGCTCAGTTGGCAGTGTTACAAGCGGCTGAATTTTTGAGTAAACAGGGACATACGATCAAAGAAATTAAATTGCCTGTCAAAGGAATTGAATTGATGCAAAGTTATTATCAGATGAATGGAGCAGAGACGGCTGCAATGATGGCAGATATCTCTCAGAAGCTGAAACGTCCGATCGTTAAAGAGGATATGGAACTGATGTCATGGGCACTTTACCAATATGGCAAGAAGCAAAGAGCAGCTAGCTATATTCATGCTTTGAATGTTTGGGATCAGGCGGCTGTTGAGATGGAAAATTTAATGACGGATTTTGATTTGATCTTAACGCCGACCACGGCTCATCATGCACCTAAAATCAGTGACGATCTGCAAAGTGAGGATATTCGTAAAGAGTTAAATAAAATTGAGAGTTATTCAGAAAAAGCAGCCGCTACTTTGATTTATCAGATGTTTGAAAAAAGTCTGCGCTTGTCTCCTTTTACGCAGTTAGCTAATTTGACGGGACAACCTGCAATCAGCCTGCCAACTTATCTTACGCAGGATGGACTTCCTTTGGGTATTCAGTTTATGGCGGCAAAGGGCAGAGAAGACCGGTTGTTTCAGATCGGGAAACTATTTGAAGAACAACATCAATTTTGTCTGCCGCCGGCTTATAAAAAAGAATGAGGAAAACTTTTCCTTTGTTGTTTTTTCATGTATAATCAAGTCTTGTGGAGTACTGCTCAGGCATTACTTATTTATAGATGTGGGAGAAAAATGAAAAATGTTTTTAAGTTATAAGCCAACGTGGATGGTTCACGCAATTTATGAAATTACGCCTGAACAGCTGCAAAAAGTGGGAATCAAGATGGTTTTGACCGATTTAGATAATACTTTAATTGCCTGGAATAATCCTGATGGGACAAAGGAGCTGCATGACTGGCTGAAAATGATGGAAGCGGCTGATATACCGGTAGTGGTAGTCTCCAATAATAGTTCTGAGCGTGTAGGACGAGCTTTGGCTCAACTTGATCTTCCTTATGTTGCACGCGCTTTGAAGCCTTTTTCTAGAGGGATCAGACAAGCTTGCAAAAAGTTTCAGCTTACAAATGAAGAAGTTGTGATGGTAGGCGATCAGCTGATGACAGATATAAGAGCAGCCAATGGGGCAGGCGTACGCAGTATTCTAGTGCGGCCAGTCGTAAAAACAGATGGCTGGAAGACACGGTTTAATCGTTTTTTTGAACAATTTATTATGAAGTATTTAGTCAGAAAACATAAGGATATGAAATGGCAAGGAGAAATAAAATGACAGAAGCATTACACTGTGTGGGTTGTGGGGCGATCCTTCAGACAGAAGATAAGGAAAAAATCGGCTATACCCCTGCCGCAGTTTTAGCTAAAGCAGAAAAGGACAATGAGGTTTATTGTCAACGATGTTTTCGTTTAAGGCATTATAATGAGATACAAGCTGTAGATTTGACTGATGATGATTTTTTACGCATATTAAATGAAATGAGTCAAGTTGATGCTTTGATCGTAAATGTTGTTGATATTTTTGACTTTAATGGTTCATTGATTCCAGGTTTGCATCGCTTTGCAGGGAATAATCCAGTCCTTCTAGTGGGAAATAAAGCTGATATTTTACCTAAATCGCTGAGAAAGACTAAGCTTACTCAGTGGATGAGACAAAGAGCCCATGAGGCTGGCTTGCGCCCAGTGGATGTGATTCTGACCAGTGCCAAAAAAGGGGATCAATTAGAAGAGTTGTTAGAGAAAATCGATTTTTACCGCAAAGGTCGCGATGTCTATGTGGTAGGAACGACGAATGTGGGTAAATCAACTTTGATCAATCAAATCATTCAACAAAGTACGGCAATCAAAGACTTGATCACAACCTCACGTTTTCCCGGAACTACACTTGATAAAATCGAAATTCCATTGGAGGATGGTCAATATTTGATTGATACACCCGGAATCATACATGATTATCAAATGGCACATTTTCTAGGTGAAAGAGACTTGAATATTATTGCGCCTCAAAAAGAAATCAAGCCGAAAGTTTATCAGCTGGCTGCAGGACAGACGCTTTTTCTGGGTGGCTTAGCACGATTTGATTACATAAAAGGCGAAAAGAGTTCGTTTACCGTTTATGTTAGTAATGATTTATTGATCCATCGCACAAAAACAATCAAGGCTGATGAATTTTATCAAAAACATTCAGGTGAACTATTACAGCCACCTCACAGTGACGAAGTAGCTGACTTTCCTGAATTAGTTCAGTTTGAATTTTCAATTAAGGAAAAGACGGATATTGTTTTTGCTGGTTTAGGCTGGATCACAGCTAAAAATCCCGGAATAATAAGGGGCTGGGCACCTAAGGGAGTTGACCTTGTAGTGCGCCAGGCATTGGTATAGGAGGATATGATGGAATTAAGAGGAAAACAAAAGAGTTTCTTGAAGAGTCAAGCGCATCACTTGCGGCCTATTTTTCAGATTGGTAAAAATGGTCTTAATGAAGAAATGATCGTGCAGATCAATGAAGCTTTAGAAAAAAGAGAATTGATCAAAGTCAGCTTGCTGCAAAATACAGATGAAATCGCAGCTGATGTAGCGGATGTTTTGTCAAAGAAAATTAATTGCCAGACGATTCAGATCATTGGTCGTACCTTAGTTTTATTTAAAGAATCTGCCAAAGAGAAAAATCGTAAAATCTCGACCGCGGTTAAAAACCTATAGTTATTGGAGGCGCATATTGTGTATAATCAGGCAACTAGTGGTGTACAGACTTATGCGAAAGTCGCGTCACAAACTGAGGGGAAGAGAAAACAGGTCGGTATTTTAGGTGGTAATTTTAATCCGGTGCATATTGCACATTTAATTATGGCTGATCAGGTCGGCAATGCTCTAGGCTTGGAAAAAGTTTATTTAATGCCTACTAATTTACCCCCTCATGTGGATCATAAAGGGACGATCGATCCAGTTCATCGTCTGAATATGCTGGGTATGGCAATTGCCGATAATCCATTACTAGCGGTAGAAACCGCTGAAATTGATCGCGGCGGCAAGAGTTATACTTATGATACGTTGAAATATTTAACAGAAGTTCATCCAGATACGGACTTTTATTTTATCATCGGTGGTGATATGGTAGAATATCTACCGAAATGGCATAAAATTAATGAATTATTTTCTTTGGTACACTTTGTGGGAGTGAATCGGCCGGGTTATCCAACCGAATCCCAATATCCGATTATCTGGATCGATGTTCCTGATATGAACATTTCCTCTAGTGATATTCGTAAAAAAATCATTCAGGGATGCTCTGTCAACTATCTTTTACCTGAAGATGTGTTACACTATATCCAAGAAAAGAGGTTGTATTTGGATGATTTATAGTCAGCAATATACTTATGATACACACGAAGAACTGCTTGAAAAGGTACAGGCGGCAATGAGCGAAAAACGTTTTAGGCATGTTCTGCGAGTGGAAAAAGCAGCGATTGATCTAGCTGAAAGATACGGTGAGTCAGTGGAAAAAGCCAGTATTGCTGCCTTGACCCATGACTATGCCAAGGAACGATCAGATGCTGATTTTAAAAAAGTGATCGTAGAATTTGGTTATGATTTAGATCTGCTTAATTGGGGCAATGCAATCTGGCATGGTCTGTTAGGAGCAAAACTAGTAGAAAAAGAGTTGAAAATTACTGATCCTGACATTCTCAGAGCCATCGAGTTACACACGACTGGAGCTGCTGAAATGTCTTTGTTGGCGAAAATTCTCTATGTAGCCGATTATATCGAAGCCGGTCGCGATTTTCCTGGAGTAGAAGTTGCTCGTGAAATTGCAGAAGAAAATCTGGATGATGCAGTGGCTTTTGAAACGCAGCATACTCTGGAGCATTTAATTGCTAAACGATCTCCGGTTTATCCGAAAACTTTAGCAACTTATAACCGTTGGGTAGCAAAAAAATAAGGGGTGAATAACAATAGACAGTAAAGAAATATTAAAAACAGCAGTACAGGCAGCAGATAGTAAAAGTGCGCAAGATATCGTGGCTTTAGATGTCCACGAAGTCTCTTTGTTAGCTGATTATTTTGTGATTTGTTCAGCTAGGAATAACCGTCAGATTCAAGCTATCGTGAATGATCTAGTCGAGCAGGCACAAAAAAAACAGATTAATGTTAAAAATGTGGAAGGAAAAGATGGAGCCAGCTGGATCTTGATTGATCTAGGTGATGTGATCATTCATGTCTTTAATCAAGAAGAACGTGAATTTTATAATCTAGAAAAATTATGGGCAGGCGCTCCTTTAGTTGATTTATCTGAATGGGTTCAAGCAGATGGCTTTTGAGACCTTTGCTTTTATTTATGATGAGGTTAGTGACCATAGTCTTTATGAACGCTGGTTAGATTTTTCCTTGCGTCATTTGGAAGGCAGGAAGAACCTTTTAGAGCTAGCTTGTGGAACGGGTGAGTTAGCCATCCGATTTGCCCAAAAAGGTCTGCAGGTTACAGCACTTGATCTTTCTGAAGAGATGTTAATGATTGCCAGTCAAAATGCTCTTAATGAACAGGCTGAAATCCAGTTTGTTGAAGCTGATATGTTGGATTTAGCTGATATCGGCAGTTATCAGGCAGTTACTTGCTATTCGGATTCGTTATGTTATCTGGAAGATGAAAAGGCAGTTCAAATGACTTTTGATCAGGTCTATCAAGTTTTAGATGATGACGGTCTCTTTTTATTTGATGTACACTCTTTATATCAAATAGATGAAGTTTTCCCCGGTTTTAATTACCATTATCAGACAGATGAATTTGCCTTTTTGTGGGAGAGTTATGCAGGGAAACAGCCTCACAGCATCGAACATTTTCTGACTTTTTTTATTGAAAATGAGCAGGAAAATTTTATACGTAAAGATGAACTCCATTTAGAAAGAACCTATCCTCTTGCGACTTATCAGCTTTTGCTGGAAAATGCCGGTTTTAGTGAGGTTCAGATTTATGCTGACTTTGTCGATAATCCGCCTAATGAAAAGAGTCGCCGCTGGTTCTTTGTCTGTCATAAATAAAGTATTCCCGTGAAGTCACTGATTTCATGGGACTTTGTTTTGTCGGAAAATCATTTCAGTTAGTAATGCATTTTATGAAATAGTAGCCGCAAATGAGTTTATGGCTATAAGTCAAGGAAAGTAGCAGCCGCAAAATAAATTAAAGCCAAAGGAGAATTTTATGAAAGCTTGTGGAGTGATTGCAGAATATAATCCTTTTCATAATGGTCACCGTTATCAATTAGCCGCAGCTCGTAAAAAATCACAGGCTGAAGTTATGATCGTGGTGATGAGCGGAAACTTCCTGCAAAGAGGAGAACCGGCTATTATGGATAAGTGGGCGCGAACCCAGGCAGCTTTAAAAAACGGAGCTGACTTGGTTATTGAGTTACCCACTCATTGGTCTTTGCAGGCGGCTGATTTTTTTGCACGAGGAGGCGTGCGGCTTTTAGCCAGCCTTCAGTGTGATACTTTAGCTTTTGGTACGGATCACAAAGAAACTTTTGACTATGAAAAGTTCGGGAACTTTTTCAATAAAAATAAGGCTGAAATCGATCATCTTTTTAAGCAAATTCAAGCTCCTGAACTGACTTATGCTCAGAAAATGAGTCAAGTTTTGCAGAAAATGAGTCCAGAATTGAATTTTACCCAAGCGCAGCCTAATCATATCTTAGCTTTGACTTATGCTCAGGAAAATGCTCGCTTAATTAAACCGATGAAAATGTGTCCGATCAAACGTATTCAAGCCAGCCATAACTCAACTGAAATTAAAGGTGAGATTGCCAGCGCAACAGCTATTCGTAAAGCTTTACAACAGGCTAGGTCCATTCAAAGATTGGTGCCGCAAGAAACAAACCGTCAATTGACAGACTATCAGGTCAGTTGGGACAATTATTGGCCATTTTTACGTTATCGGATCCTTTCAAGTTCAACTGATCAATTAAAGCAAATTTACCAAATGGTGGAAGGCTTGGAATTTCGTTTGAAAAGTAAAATCCTACAAGCTCATTCCTTTACTGAATATGTAGACTTAGTCAAATCAAAACGTTATACGCTTAGCCGGATCCAACGCTTGCTGACTTATGTTTTATTGGTCATTCGTCAAGAGGAAATGGAGTCGTCCTGGCAAAATGATTATTTACACTTATTGGGTTTTACCAAGATTGGGCAAAAATATCTGCAGGAAAATAAAAAGCAGTTCGAGCTACCGCTAGTCAGCAAGTTTGGACGTAAAGAAAGTCAAGCCTACGCTTTGAACGTTAAAGCGGATCATATCTATCAATTGGGTGATAAGAACATTTGCGAACAGACTTTTGCTCGTTTTCCTATCAAATAAAAATAGC
>DATGVB010000114.1:0-4587 GCA_035300805.1 Tetragenococcus sp.
ATCCCAACATGGCGACTATGCTTGGCTTTTTAGCCTGCGATGTAGCGATCAAGGGCCAGCTCTTGGAAGAACTTTTACAAGAACTTACCGAACAGACTTTCAACCAGATCACTATTGATGGCGATACTTCTACCAACGACATGGTGCTGGTCTTAGCTAACGGCACAGCCCACAATAAAATGATTACTGAAAAGAATAAAGATTATTATCTTTTTAAGGAAATATTGACATCAGCTATGACTACGTTAGCAAAGATGATCGCTAAAGACGGCGAAGGAGCCAGTAAATTAATTGAAGTCATTGTCAAAAATGCCCCTGACCCTTTGAATGCTCGCATGATGGCAAAAGCGATCGTGGGTTCTTCACTGGTCAAAACCGCCATTTTCGGCCAAGATCCCAATTGGGGCCGCATCCTTTGCAGTATGGGCTATAGCAGCTGTCCCTTTGATCCCAAAAAAGTAACGATCCGCTTAGTTGATACTGTCGTTTTCAAAGATGGTGAACCTCAATTTTTTGATAGTAAAAAACTTTCACAAAAACTCACTCAAGACAGCGTACAGATTTCCGTCGAACTAGCTAATGGCACAGCGACTGCTACTGCCTGGGGCTGTGATCTTACTTATGATTATGTCAAAATCAACGCTTTATACCAAACCTGAAGGGGGAAATAAATGAAAACGATCGTAATAAAAATGGGCGGCGTGGCTTCCAGTCAGTTGAATCAGCAGTTTTTCGACAAAATTCATTTATGGCAAGCCGAAGGTTATCAGATAGTCATCGTTCATGGCGGTGGTAAATATATCTCTAAAATGATGCAAGAACTCAACCAGAAGATAGAAATCAGAAACGGTCTGAGAGTCACCTCTGAAAAAGCTTTAACCATCACAAAAATGGTCTTGCTCGGGCAAGTTCAGCCCAATATTTTAAGTGCTTTTCAAAAAGCCGGTTTAGTCACTATTGGTTTAAATGCCAGTTGCAATCAGCTGATTCAGGGTGAATTGATTGATTTAAAACAACTCGGCTACGTAGGGCGGGCTACAGCTTGCAATTATAATTTTTTACAAGCTCTCTTAAAAGAGAATTATATTCCCGTCATTGCTCCTTTAGGCATGACTGCTAAAGGTCAGTGGCTTAATATCAATGCCGATGAAGTAGCCTGCCAAGTTGCTGGTGATCTGCAGGCCGAAAAACTATATTTACTGACAGATGTCGCCGGCATTAAGAAAGCCGGTAATTATTTAAAAGAGCTTTGTTTTGCTGAAATTGAAACATTTAAAAAGGAAAAGATCGTAACTGCCGGAATGCTGCCTAAAATAAATAGTGCCCAGAAGGCCTTGGTCAGTGGCGTTTCATCAGTTTATATCAGTAACACTTTAGATACTGGAACCAGACTAAAAGCCGTCTAGTCGATATTAAGAAAAGAGGAATGTCATGGATTTTCAAGGAAAAAGTTTTTTGGCTGAAAAAGATTTCAGCCAGAAAGAACTCCAATTTTTAATTAACTACTCACAGCATTTAAAAAAATTAAAAAAAGCCGGGATCCCGCATCACTACTTAGAAGGAAAAAATATTGCCTTGCTATTTGAAAAAACTTCCACGCGGACAAGAGCAGCTTTTACAGTCGCTGCCAATGATCTGGGCGCTCATCCAGAATTTTTAGGCAGTCAGGATATCCAGCTAGGCCAAAAAGAATCAGTCGCTGATACCGCTAAAATTTTAGGTAGTATGTTTGATGGGATCGAATTTCGTGGATTTAAACAAGAGACAGTCGAAGAATTAGCCAAAAACGCTGGGGTTCCTGTCTGGAATGGTCTGACTGATAAATGGCATCCCACCCAGATGATTGCAGATTTTCTTACAATACAGGAAAACTTTGGTAAAGTAGCGGGCTTAAAATTAGTCTACTGTGGTGATGGTCGTAATAATGTGGCCCATTCCTTACTCATTACTGCAGCCATTTTAGGGACAAATATCGTCATTGCCGCACCAGAAAGTTTGCAGCCTGACTCAAAAGTGGTCAGCCTGGCCAGAGAGCTAGCCAAAAATTCAGGGGCAGAAATTAAAGTAACGGCCGATATCTCTGCTGCTGTTAAAAATGCCGATATCTTATACACCGATGTCTGGGTTTCGATGGGTGAAGAAGATCAGTTTGAAAAACGCGTAAAATTACTACAAGCTTATCAGATCAATCAAAAGCTGATTGAATCCACTGAAAATAAAGAACTGATCATTTTGCATTGTCTGCCGGCTTTCCACGACACTCAAACTCTTTACGGCCAGAAAATCGCTCAAAAATTTAACATCCATGAAATGGAGATCACCGACGAAGCCTTTCATAGCCCTCATGCCCGCCAGTTTCAGCAAGGGGAAAACCGGATGCACTCTATCAAAGCTATTATGGCAGCAACCTTAGGAAATCTATTTCTGGCTTAAAAAAGCACGAGACTGGGACATATTTTCCAACGACAATAAATTCCCGAATTTTTCAAGCTTGCTCCTTGCACTCCAGTGGATCATCGTCGCAAAAGACGAAATTTGCTGAATTGCAGGTTTTAATTTTTCGTGAATTATTGCTGGAAAATAATGATATCCCAGTCTCTGATTCAACCTTAAGCTAACTGTTCTGCCTGTTTGGCAAAACGTTCTCCAAAAACCTCAAATATTGTTTTAGCCAATTCATAATGATTTTCCTCAGCATCTAAAGCCACTGGCCCATGGTGGATAAAAGGCTTGCCCAAAGCTGAACCACCCGAATAAACCAGCATACCTTTGACCAGCAATACGCCTAAAATGGACAAGATTGCTGTATCACTACCGCCTTGAGCAAAGTGAGCAGTTGCAAAACAACCACCTAATTTACCAGCAAAGTCAATTTTTATCTGATCCAGCCATTTCATCATTTGATAAGCACTGGTCGCATAATAAGTAGGTGTACCAAAGACGACTCCCTGACATTCTTTCAAATAAGCTTCATCGATATCTTCTGTGATCGAAAAAAGTCTGACTTCTGCTTGCTGAGCTCGCATTCCTTTGGCAATGACCTCAGCCATTTCTTTGGTATGTCCGGTCTTACTATAATAAATAATCGCTAATTTCATCTTACTGCCTTCTTTCAGAAAGTTTAATTATTCACATAAATAACTAAGCAGCTGTCGCCCTAAATAAATCAACACTTGCTTTAGAGCCGTGCTGATTTATTTAGTCATAAACTGTCATTTTGTTTCTAGGTCATGTAAAAATAGTCCACTTAATAATTTGGGCTCAAACCAGGTTGATTTTGGTGGCATAATTTGTCCTGCATCGGCTACTTGCAAGAGATCGTCCATCTGAGTCGGATACATTGAAAAAGCCACTGTTCCTTCCCCCTGATCCACTAGCTCCTCCAATTTTTCAGGACCATAAATGCCACCGACAAAATCGATCCGCTGATCACTACGAATATCTTTGATAGCAAAAATTGTTTCCAGTACTTGTTTTTGCAGTACAGACACATCTAGCTTTTCCACCGGATCAGCCGGGATTTTTTTAGCTGTCAGCTGGTACCAGCTTCCTTGTAAATACATATTGACTTGACCAGGCTGTTGCGGCTTTTTCGTTGTTGTTTCACTAAGATCATAGTTTAATGTCAGTTGCCGGAAAAAATCAGCCGGCAGCGGCACATTGACAATTCGATTATACTCCCAGATCTTAAGTTCCTCGGCTGGAAATAAAATAGACAGGAAGTAGTCACTTTCAGGACTGTTTTTATTTTCTGCTCTTTTTTCTAAGCCGACCTTAACTGCCGATTCTGTTCGGTGATGGCCGTCAGCGATGTATAAGCTGGGCACGGCTGCAAAAGCTTGCTGTAAGTCATTAATCATCTCTGGATCATTGATCTGCCAGACTTTGTGCTCCACTTGATAATAACTGGTAAAATCATAAATCGGTCGATGCTGTTTTTGCCAGTTCTGAATTAGACTCTGGATCTTCTCTTGCCTGCGATAACTTAGAAAAATCGGACTGGTGTTGGCATCACAAGTGCAAATATGTTTCATCCGGTCGATTTCCTTTTCATGACGAGTATACTCATGCTTTTTAATTTTGCCTGACACATAATCATCAATTGAATTACAGCAGACCAGACCGGTCTGAGTGCGGCCGTCCATCGTCAATTGATAAAGATAGTATTGCTCTGTCAGTTCCTTTTTTAGCCAGCCTCTACTCAAAAAATCAGCTAGATTACTGGCTGCTTTTTGATAAACTGCTTCATCATAGGCAGATTGCTCCAGTGGCAGATCAATTTCTGCCTTGTCGATATGAAAATAGCTATATGGATTATCTTGGGCCAGTTGGCGGGCTGTTTTAGAATCTACTACATCATAGGGTAGGGCTGCTACTTGAGCAGCCAGTTTTTCAGTCGGCCGAATCGCTTTAAAAGGACGTACTTCTACCATTCTTAATAGACCCCCTCGCCATTTTCATTTTTGATCACCCGTACACGAATGATATTTTCAGTTTGCCTTAGCTGGGCTGCCACCTGCTGAATCTTATCCAGCTGATTTTCTGCAATATCGACTAAAGTGTAGGCATATTGATCACGGCCCCGAT
>DATGVB010000115.1:0-2593 GCA_035300805.1 Tetragenococcus sp.
AGAACGACTAAACGGCTTGAGTCCTTTAGAATTCAGGACACAAGCCGCTTAAGCGATCTTCAATTAATAAGTTACTTAGCTAGTTTAAATAACTTGAAAAATCTTTATTTATTTTCTTGTCTACTTGACGGGCGCAGTTCACATTTAATTGTTAGATCAACGGCCCTTTAAACGTGTGACGAAAGATTGAAACATCTTTTGTTGGCACTCTCATTTTTGGATCCTATTTGTTTTTTAAATCATTAATTGAATTAATGTCTTTCATATAAGTCGGAACAGCTAGGCCAATCTTGGCATTTTTAAGGTTCACGCGCACTTCATCAACTTTTCCTTGATATTTCTTAGCATAAGCTCCATGACTAACTGGTAGCTGTGCAACCAAGGTCACATCAACCTGACCAGAAGACAATGCTTGCCACATAATGGAAACATCTAATTGTTGAGTTGTCGCCTTGTATCCTTTTTTATTCAGCAAGCCTTTAACAACGTGAGTTACAGCACTTTCATAATCATAAGGTGTATAAAACAGCTTGATTTTTTCACCATGTCCTTGCGGTACGCCTTGCAAAATACTTGCTACTTTTTTGGGATGGTCTTTAAGATATTGTTTAGCTGCTTTATCAGCATTCATCCCATTATTAATCTTCAACATTGTTGAATATGAGTCATCTATCGTCCAATGGAAATTTTGTAATAACTGATAAGCACCTGGGTTATCTTTTTTTAAGCCTGTACGAGCAACAGTACTAAAATGCTGTGTCTCTCCAAAAACATTTTTCGGATCCTTTAAAAACTTCAATTTATATTTAGCAAACATCCAGTGTGGCTGAAAAGCAGTTACTACGATCGGTTTTTTATCATCGATAGCCTTACCTAAGGTACTAGCCATCGCGGCAGTTGAGCTTGGCATTAGTTGCCAATTCTTTTCTTTTAGATCATATACATCTAACATTTTCTTAGCTTTCGTCATTTCACCAGATGATGCATCGATACCAGTAACAGTATAGTTGATCTGTGGCCCTAATTTTTTATTTGCATGATACTGTTTATTTTGCTGGCTACTACATGAAATCAGAATAATCAGTATCAGCAATAAAGGTAAGAGAATCAACAAATTCCTTTTTTTCTTCATTTTTTCCTCCCTGAAAAATTCCCGGTTAAACATAAATTTTCAATAATAAATTACTAATAGTATAAAAGGCAAATATTTTCCAATCATTTCATTTTGTGATAATATGAACTTGGAGTTAGAAGGGCGTTGAATTAAGGAGATGGACACCATGGATACAATCAAGAAATTGTTAAAATGGACTTTAGTCAGTGTTTCTGTATTAAGCGCATTACTTTCTTTAGGAACAGTCTTAGGCACTAAAAAAGTAGTGGAAAAGGCAAAAGATAAAGATTAACTCTCAGCAAATAAATTAATATAAGAAAAAGCTTCGACTGGGGTTCGAAGCTTTTTTTGTATTAAACTTATTTATTAGCTGCATAAATGGCGTAAACAGATAAGACAATTGCGATAATTGAAAGCCAAAAAGCCCATTGTGTCATAAAGCTCATCTCCTCTTGCACAAATTTCATAAAAATAAAAACCACAGGTAAGAGCGCTATTCATCTGTGGAAAAGGATGCTTGGAGTTAGTAGCATTGATTGTCATATTTTTAAGCCATCCTTTTACCTTAGTATAATACATTTTTAATTTTTATCAATGTTATACCCTTAAAGGAATAATTTAATTTATACATACTTTCACTTTATTATGTTTAAATTTTCCACGAGCCAGTAATTTTGATTTTTTGGGACTTATTCTTTGATCAGCTTGATCAAGTTATCATAACTATGCGAAAAGTCATGTGGATAGTTATGTTCGCACTTTTTCAAATCTCTGATCATGGTCAAAATTTTGCGTGGTTCTTTTTCAGTCGTATGCTGAATATAATCTAAATCTTCAAACCAATTATAATAAGATGAACTAGCTTTACCGTAACTATTATCAAAAACTAGACAAGGCGTCTGGGTGATCACTGAAAAAATCATTCCATGCAAACGGTCAGTCACGATCACTTCACTAGATTTTATTTGATCTAATTTCCGTTCTAACAGCCATTTTCTTTCAGAAATACGTACTTGATCTAAGTTCGTGTTAGTCTTTTCATCGCCATCGTACGCTTTAAAAGGTATCACTGTATCAGTCTGTGCGACGTCATTACCAACGTAGTCTAATGCTTGACCCAAGACTTCTAACAATTTATCTTCAGTCACCTTTTCAGAATCTTCACGCATAATAAATAAGACACCGTCTCGTTTGAAATCTGGCCGGTTTGGCTTTAAGGAAAGTACAATATCAGCGGTATAGATCACATTTACATCAAAGTTTTTCTTGAAATAATCTAATGACTTAGTTTCACGAGCTACCACTGTTAGGTTAGGATTCTTTTGATATGCTTCCTGGCTCTTTTGCAGCTCCTCTTGTCCTTGTTCATTATCTTCAAAATTTACTGATTGCGGAAAAGAGATCGTCTTATTATTAACAAAAGTCGAAAAAACCTTCCGCCGTGGTTCTTCATGGTTTAAATAAACACTACCGATATTA
>DATGVB010000116.1:0-8650 GCA_035300805.1 Tetragenococcus sp.
ATAGAAGCCATGAGTCCTGAGATCGTGTAGATGATCGTTTGAATACGATCCGTTTTAACCCCGGCAATTTCTGCTGCTTTGATATTGCCGCCGACAGCATAGGTCTTTTTACCAAAAGCAGTTTTATGCAGTAAAACGTAAAGGATCAAAAAAAGTACCAGCATTACGATGACTGGAAAAGGAATACCGAATAAATAACCTTTTCCCATAAATTGGAAAATAAAACTATCACCAATCCCTGTCACTGGATTTCCGCCAGTATAAACCAGGGTAGCTCCACGATAAATCGTCATTGTGGCTAAAGTGGCAATAAAAGGTGCCATTCTGCCTTTGGTAACAAGTAGACCATTGATCATTCCTAAAAGTGCTCCTAACAGCATACCGGCCAGCATGGCAAAAAGCGGCGCAGTACCCCCAGCAATCAAACCACCTGTCACGGCACCTGATAAAGCCAAAGTGGACCCTACTGACAAGTCAATACCACCTGTTAAAATAACAAAGCTCATTCCAAAAGCCATCAATGCATTAATTGATACTTGCCGTAGTAAATTTAACAAGTTATGAGGTGAAATAAAACTTGGATTGAGGACAGTTACAACGATTATCAAAGCAATAAGTGCTAGTAATGGACCTAAAGAGCCTAAGACGATCTTCTTTTTTTTCGTTTTTTCCATGATTAATTTCCTCCTGTAGCTAAATTCATGATCTTTTCTTGGGTTGCTTCTTCTTTAGATAACTCACCGGCGATCGTACCTTCACGAACGACCATGATCCGATCACTCACACGCAGAACTTCCGGCAAATCACTTGAGATCATAATAATAGCAACACCCTTTGCTGCCAGTTCATTCATTAAAAGATATATTTCTCTTTTGGCCCCGACATCCACGCCACGAGTTGGCTCATCTAAGATCAGAACTTGCGGCCCAATACCGATCCATTTGGCTAATACAACTTTCTGCTGATTTCCACCCGACAAACTGCTTACATAAACGTCTTTGCTCTCAGCTTTTACAGTCAGACGTTTCAACAACAATTCAACAAACTCATTCATCGTTTTCTTATCCAGCAAACCGTGTTTACTAAATTGTCCGACTGCCGGTAAGATAATATTATCTTCCAAGTTAAAATCCAGGATCAAGCCTTCATCTTTACGATTTTCTGTTAAAAAGCCGATTCCCTTTTCAATTGCTTCAGCAGGTTTGCGGATTTTTATTTTCTTACCATCCAGCCAGATTTCACCTGAATCATAGGGATCCATCCCAAAAATCCCCCGCATGATCTCTGTTCGGCCAGAACCCATCAGTCCTGAAAAACCCAGGATCTCACCTTCTTTAACTGAGAATGAAATATTCTGAAAAACATCATCACTACTTAAACCTTTGACTTCAAATTTAATTTTACCGATGGGACTGTTTTTATCAGGATAAAAATCACCGATATCACGCCCCACCATATCATGAACGATTTGCTTGACTTTTACTTCTGAAGTCTGGTAAAGATTGACAGATATACCATCGCGCATAACTGTGATCCAATCACACAAGGCAAATATTTCTTCCATCCGGTGTGAAATGTAAACAATTGCAACCCCTTTATGTTTCAACTCACGGATAATTTTAAATAAATGATCGATTTCCGTTTCCGAAAGAGCGGCTGTCGGCTCATCCATGATCAGCACCTTGCCGTCAGCCATCAAAGACTTGGCAATCTCTAACATTTGCTGTTGACCCACAGAAAGATTCCCTACATCCTTGTCCAAGTCCAAAGAAATATGTAAATCATCAAAGATCTGCTGAGCTTGTGCCACCATTTTCTTTTTATCCAATAAGCCCAAGCTGGTTTTTAACTCACGATTTAAAAACATATTTTCTAAAACAGTCATATTGGAAAATGAATTCATTTCCTGATGAATAAAAGTGATGCCATACTTTTCAGCTTCATTGGGATTTTCAAAATAACGCTCACTGCCGTCAATAAAAATTATCCCGTCATCTAATTTATGCAGTCCCGTTAAAATGTTCATTAAGGTCGACTTGCCGGCTCCGTTTTCTCCCACCAGCGCATGTATCTCACCTGATTTTATCTCTAGATCAACACCTCTAAGAACCCGATTGGATCCAAAGGCTTTGTTGATTCCTTCCATCTTCACATCCATGGAATTACTCCTCTCGCTTTAAGCAACTTATGCAATACCTGCTTCAAATCTTATTACACTTAAAAAGTGACACCACTTTCTAATAAAATATTGGCATAAGCAGTCATTTCCCCAGTCCTGATAAAGGCCCTGCAATTCTTTAGGTCTTGCTTCATTTCATCATGTGGTATGAAGTCAATCGGTATCTCAGTAAAACGTTCCCTGATTTTTTCAAGCAACAGCGGATTTTCAGTTTTTATCTCCTGAGCTAAATAAATACGCTGAACTTCAAGTTCTGCCAGCACATTGTCTAATACTTCTATAAAACTTGGAATTCCATTATCAACGGCTAAGTCAATTTTTTCCGTTGTCATAGGAACAGGCATACCTGCATCTCCAATACTTAATTTCTCAAAATGTCCCATCTGGGCAATGACGCGCGAAATATCTGAATTAATTACTTTATTTTTTTTCATAAATCTGCTCCAATCAACTCATTCTGATAAGGGATCGACGGTTGTGCACCGATCCGTTGAACCGTAAGCGACGAGGCTTTATTGCCGTAACGAATAGCTGCTTCTATATTCGAAAAGTCTTTTTTTAATACACTGGTCATAGCACCGATAAAAGTATCTCCGGCTGCGGTAGTATCAACTGTATTTACTTTAAAAGCTGGAATAATCCCACTCTCACCGCCAATGTCATAAAAAGCCCCCTGACTGCCTAGCGTGATAATCACTGCTTCAATTCCCAGATCATGAATTACTTTTGCTGATTCCTCCATACTTTTTTTATCAACTACTTTTATTCCAGTTAAAATTTCAGCTTCAGTTTCATTAGGGACGATCATATCCGTGACTTCTAATAACTCTGCAGGAATCTTTGCTAAAGCGGGAGCCGGATTTAAAATAGTCTTGACGCTCGCATTTCTTGCAAGAGTAAAAGCTGCAATCGTACTTGTTAAAGCACTTTCAAATTGAGCAATCACAAAATCACTGCGTTCAATCAATTCCGCTCTCGTTTTTACTTCTTCTGGTCTGAAAGCATTATTGGCACCTGCATGAATCATAATGCTGTTTTCTCCCTGATCATCAACCATAATATAGGCCTGTCCGCTAGCTTGTCCTGCAAAAGTAGTTATTCCCCTAATGTTAATACCTTCTTTTTCTAAAACTTCCAGCAATTTTTTACCAGCTTCATCATCTCCTACACCACCAATAAAATTCACTTGTGCTAAAGAACGAGACGCAGCGACCGCCTGGTTTGCTCCTTTTCCGCCCGGCATCGAGTAAAGCTCTTTCGTATGAATCGTTTCACCCGGCTTAGGCATATGCTCTACTCGGATCGTCTGATCAAGATTGACACTGCCGACCACTGTAATCGTATTCATAATTTCACCCCAACTTTAAATGATTTTATCTTTTTCTATCTTTATTTAAAAAAACTATATTTATTCTATTAAAACGTTTTAACAGCTTGTAAAAAAAATATAGCACACCTTGAAAGCTATTTCAAGGGTGCTGTCGAAAATCTTTTACTTAACTTTACCGCTAACATTTTTTCTTCCCAAGCCTTTTGGGGCTGATGAATTCTTTCTAAAAGTAATTCAGCTGTCTGCTGGCCCAATTCAAAAATCGGTTGAGCCACTGTAGTCAACTGCGGCGTCACAAATTCACACATTTCAGTATTGTCATAGCCCACAATGCTATAATCCGCTGGAATCTGTCGGCCGCCTTCTTTTAACCCTAGATACAAGCCAAAAGCAATTTCGTCGCTGACAGCAAATAAAGCGGAAAAATCTTTTTTCAAAATTTCTTGGGCTGCCTGGCGACCGCCGGTTTTTGAAATAGCAGAATTGATCACTGCCGCCTGAGGGAAGACGGAGCGAAAACCGTTTAAACGAATCTGAATATTTGGCGTTGCATTTTTTGGCATTACAACGGCGACTTTCTGATGACCTAAACTTTTTAAATGTTCAGCTGCCAATTGCCCGCCGTGATAATCATCGGTAAGAACCGCATCGCTAAAACCTTCTGCTTTTTTTTGATCCAATACAATAAACGGCAGATTCTTTTTTTGTAAAGATTCATTGATCGTCTGATTGGAAATAGCCGAACTGGCAATAATAAAGCCATCCACGCCTCTACGAATCAGCTCTGCCAGATATTCACTTTCTTTTTTTTCATCCAAATCGGCATTACATAGCATGGTGATAAATCTTTCGCGATACAAAACATTTTCTACTCCCTGCAGCAGACTGCCAAAGAAGGGATTGGTGATATCCGGTACAATGATCCCAATTGTTTTACTTTTTTTCATGATCATATGTCTGGCAAAATAATCTGGTTCATAATCCAACGTTTCTTTTGCCAGCAGGACCTTAGCCACTGTATCTGGATTAAAATTATCCCCTTTCCCATTTAAAATCTGAGAAACAGTAGCAATAGAATAACCTGCTTGTTTAGCTACATCTTTAATTGTCACTTTTTTATTTGACATCTTGATCGCTCCTATTTAACATAAATGTCATTTTCTCATGAAAACAATCCACTGTAAACCAAATAATTATAGCAGATAGCTTTTCTTATATATATTCTACACTAATTTTTTAAAAGTCTGACAAAATAAAATAAATTTAAAGTGCATGAAAAAGGAGAATAGCAGCTTTTCTGCTATCCTCCTCGTTTTTACCAGCAAAATCTATTTTTTAAAGTTTTCCATTCCCGGTAATGGTGGTATAACACTACCTTCCATTGTGAACCAAGCTTTTAAATCATCGGTAAAACCAAGTTCGTTGACGCGTTCTTTGGTCACCTCAGTAAAAATCTGATCAGATTTTCCGGTATTTATTTTTTCAGCAAATTCTGGATCTAATAGGGCCTGACGACCGACAGCCACAATATCTCCATAATTCAAAGCATCCTGAGCTGCTTTGGCTCCAAAAACATTGGAAACGATGATTGTCTGCGCACGATCGCCGACAGTCTCTTTGACTAACTGGCCAAAACTCTTAGCATAACCTACAGGCTGATCATTATAAGCCGTAAAAAGCGACGTATGGATATAATCCAGATCATAGTCAGCCACTTGATCAATCAACTGCAAGGACTCTTTGATCGTATAGCCGACATTTTCTCCATGAACCTCTTCAGGTGAAAAACGATAACCAATGATGAAACCTTCTTTGATCGCATCCTTTGCTGCTTGGGTCACGGCTTTTGTCACAGCTAACGGAAAATTCATTCTTTTTGCTAAACTACCACCCCAGTGATCCTGACGATGGTTGGAATAAGCGGAAAAGAATTGCTGGATCAGATAATGATTGGCACCGTGAATTTCGACTCCGTCAAAGCCGGCTTTGATCGCCCGTGTGGTTGCTGCTGCATAATCAGCAATCGTTTGCTGTACTTCTTCATCTGTCATTTCTTCTGGTACATAATCCAAAAAAGGGAAAGCAATTTTACTTGGAGCCAGTGTACGGCCTATTAATTTTTGCGCTGTGGCAGCTTCTCTACCGCCGTGATACAACTGTAAAATGGCTTTGTTGCCATCTTTTTTAAGCGCCTGTGCTAATCTTTTCAGACCGGGCAAGTTTTCATCACTGGTGTTAGCAATTTGCCGATCAAAGCCTTTGCCTGCTGCATTTACATTCGTTGCCCCAGTAATGATCATACCTGCTACTTTTGAACGCATGCCATAAAAAGTTAATGCATCTGCACCAATGTTACCATCTGTCTCAGCCACATATGCTTCCATAGGAGCCATCGCAATCGGAGTCTTTAAGACTGCACCGTGCTTGAGTGTCAGAGATGTCACCAGTTTTGTCATGTAAATCTCCTCCTTTAGCTACTTCTATTATTTATCATAACATTTGATAAAAACTGAGCAAAAAATTTCAACCACCCATTTTAGTTCTTAAGCCTTTATAAATAATTACGATCCTTCTTGCCGGCAGCAAAATTGTAAAATAAGCAAAAGTACGCTATGATTTGCACAGAATAGTTTTCAAATGATTAAAAACTAATGCGACTTAAAGGAGAAATTTTTATGGAAAAAAAACCAAGCAATCGACTGATTCAATTTTTAGGCGGCAAGACTTCTTATTATGTGATTGGCTTAACTGTCCTGAGTGCCAGTGCGATTTTTATCATAAATAAAATCTCTTTTATCTTTAAACCGGCTCTTACCCTGATTTTTACGATCCTACCGCCTGTGATCTTTGCCGTTGTGATCTATTATATCTTCAATCCTTTTGTCAGCTGGCTGGAAAAAAAGATCCAACGTAAGTGGGCGGTCACTTTAGTTTACGTTCTTACCATTATTCTTTTGGGGATCTTAGGTTTTTTTGCTATTCGGGCACTTATTACTGAAGCGCAAGATCTCATTAAAAATTTCCCGACATTTTTAGATCAGACACAGCAGACTTTTGAAACATTTATCGCTCACTCTTCGTTGAAAGACCAGCTAGAGCCTTTGATATCATCAGTCAAAGATGCTTCAAATGATATTTTCTCAACGATTGGTGATAACTGGCAAAGCGGCCTTTCAGGTTTAGGGAATGTCTTTTCAGCCGTTTCCACTACTGCGATGACTTTATTTGTCGGACCGGTGATCGCCTTTTTCCTGCTTAAAGATAGAACACAATTGTTTCAAGCCATTACAGCTATTTTACCGCCTAACTTTCGTGCTGACTTTAAAATGCTAGCCAAAAAGTCTGATCAGCAACTGGGTGCCTTTTTGAAAGGTCAAGTTCTGGCTAGTGCCATTCTAGGTCTAATGTACTGGGTTTCCTTTTTACCAATTGGTTTAAATTACGGCACTGTGATCGCCTTTATGGCAGGAATTTTAAGTATTGTTCCTTATATTGGCTCAACAATTACTTTTGTTGTCGGTTTGATTATTGCTTTACAGCAATCCCTACTGGAAGCCGTGATCTTCACAGTCGTCTGGTTTGCAATTCAAAGCTTACACGGTAATCTGGTGATGCCGCGTGTCATGAGTAATAAATTACAGATTCATTTCATTACGACTTTATTGGTTTTATTAGTAATGGGAAATCTGCTGGGCTTTATTGGTGTCTTGTTCGGCATCCCTATCTACACTTTAGTAAGGATCCTAGTGCAGTATTTATTTGAACGTTTTAAAAAACGCTACAATCGTTTTTTTGCAGACAAAGGAAATTATGAATAAATCTCTTAGCAACCCACTTTTTAATTTCAAAAGAGCTGCTAATTTACCCAATTTCTGAATTTCCGGGTTCATTCTTACAATAATTTACCCAACTTTCGAATTTTCGGGTTCATTCTTACAATAATTTACCCAACTTTGCTGATTTTAGGCATATTATTAATTACTTGAGGTGAATAAAATGACAAATCCAATAATTTTACAGGCTTTTGAATGGGACCTGCCGGCTGATTCCAAACACTGGCAAAGACTAAACAAGAAAACTGAAGAACTCAAAAAAATGGGCTTTACAGCAGTTTGGCTACCGCCTGCCTATAAAGGAGCCAGTGGTGTAAATGACGTTGGCTATGGCGTTTATGACCATTATGATTTAGGAGAGTTTGACCAAAAAGGCAGCATTAAAACAAAATACGGGACAAAAAAGGAGTACCTCCAGCTTATCAAAAAATTGCAGGACCAGAATTTAAAAGTTTATGCCGACATTGTTTTTAATCATCTCCTAGGAGCTGACGAAACAGAGGAAGTCCCCGCTGTTGAGTACAAAGCCGACGATCGTAACGCCGCTGTCAGTGACCAGGAAACAATTGAAGCCTGGACAAAATTTACCTATCCCAACCGCCAGGGAAAGTATAATGACTATAGCTGGACCTGGAAAAATTTCTCGGGCGTTGATTATGACGAACGAACAAAATCTCACGCTATTTATAACTTAGGTAACAAAGGCTGGGAAAAAGAAGTGGATCAAGAAGACGGCAATTATGATTACCTGATGGGCTGTGATCTTGATATGGACAATCCTGAAACAGTCGAACAATTAAACCTATGGGGGAAATGGTATCAAAAACTGACCGGAGTGGATGGTTATCGTTTGGATGCAGTCAAACACATCAAGTTTGACTACTATGTCGACTGGCTGCTTCACCGCCAGAAAGAAAGTAAAAAAGCTCTTTTTGTCGTGGGTGAATACTGGTCAGATGACTTAGCTGCTTTAGAAAATTATCTGGACTCTTCAGGTAATCTGATTTCTTTATTTGATGTCCCCCTGCACTACAATCTTTATCAAGCTGCCAGCTCAAATGGTGATTTTGATATGAGTAAAATTTTTGCCGGGACTCTGGTCGATTCCAGAGAAGACTATGCAGTCACCTTTGTCGATAACCATGATACACAAAAAGGTCAAAGCCTGCAGTCATGGATCGATGGCTGGTTCAAAGTTCATGCTTATGCACTGATCCTGTTGCGCAAAGCCGGCATTCCCGTCGTATTCTGGGGTGATCTTTACGGTATTCCCGCTCAAGAAGTCGCACCCGTAGGCTCAGATTTAGA
>DATGVB010000117.1:0-7873 GCA_035300805.1 Tetragenococcus sp.
CTCCTTTTATTTGTAAAACTGGCTCTTGTAAATTTTATTGTTATCACTTATTCTTAAGAAAAGAAGGTGATTCATTTGACTTATCTAGAAAAAACAGACAGTCCTCTAGGCGAAATTTTATTACTCAGTGACGGTCAACATTTGACGGGCTTACATTTTTCAGATCGAATAAACATTAAAAACGATTGGTTAAAGCAGGATCTAGCTGTTTTCAACCAGACTAAAGAATGGCTAGACATCTATTTTTCAGGAGCCGAACCAAAACTGACTATAGCACTCAAATTTAACGGAACTCCTTATCAAAAAAGAGTCTGGCAGGAGCTACTCAACATCTCTTATGGCAAAACGACCACTTACCAAGCCATTGCTGAAAAAATAAACTCTTCACCTCGGGCAGTCGGCGGTGCTGTGGGGAAAAACCCGATTTCACTGGTTGCTCCTTGCCATCGTGTCATTGGCAAAGATGGCAGTCTGACAGGCTATGATGGCGGATTAGACCGCAAGGCAAAGCTGCTGGCGCTGGAAGGTATTAAGCTTTAAGCATTACCATGAGTCTTATGCCAATTTTTGATATACTCTAATTGTTTTTTAAACCGTTCTTCCTTGCCTTCTTCGGTAGGAAAATAGTATTCATGTCCGATCAAGGCTTGCGGCATGGTTTCCATAGTAGATAGTTTATCCTTTTTTTGGTGAGCGTACTGATAGTTTTTACCATAACCTAAGTCTTTCATTAAATCAGTCGGAGCATTACGAATCTGCAAGGGAACCGGCTCGTTTACTGAATTTTGCACATCTTCATTCACATTGAGTGTTGCCTGATAAACCGCATTTGATTTCGGTGCCAAAGCAAGATAAATCACTGCTTCGGTCAAGTGAACATTACATTCAGGCATCCCTAAAAATTGACAGGCCTGAAAAACATTGATTGTCAGGTTCAAAGCTCCTGTATCAGCTAATCCAATATCTTCACTGGCAAAACGAACCAGACGACGGGCAATGTAAAGCGGATCCTCACCCGCCGTTAACATTCTAGTCAACCAATAAATCGCTGCGTTAACATCACTGTTACGCATGGATTTATGTAAAGCGGAAATAATATTATAATGTTCCTCCCCGTTTTTATCATACAATAAAGTTTTCTTACTGATCAATTGCTCCAAAATATCCGTTGTAACTGTAATTTTCTGATCTTCTTTTTGTCCATTCAAAATAGCCATCTCTAAAATATTTAAAGCTGTTCGCGCATCCCCATTAGCAAAGCGGGCGATTGATTCAATTGCAGTAGCACTTATTTCTATCTGATATTGGTCAAAACCGGCTGGATTTTCAAGGGCTTTTTGTAACAACTCAATAATATCTTTTGTTGTCAGCTCCTTTAACACAAAAACTTTACAACGAGACAGCAAAGCAGAATTCACTTCAAAAGAAGGATTCTCAGTAGTTGTACCGATCAAAATAATACTGCCTTTTTCGACATAGGGCAAAAAAGCATCCTGCTGAGCTTTATTAAAACGATGAATTTCATCAACAAAAAGAATGGTCTTTTCACCATAATCACGATTGGTCTCAGCTTCTTCCATCAAATCTTTAATTTTTTTTATCCCACTATTAACCGCACTAATGGTGATAAAGTTTGCTTTTGTCTGTCGGGCGATAATTTCAGCTAGAGTTGTTTTACCTACTCCTGGCGGTCCCCAGAAAATCATTGAAGAAACTTGGTCTTTTTCGATCATTTCACGCAAAATTTTTCCTTTTTTCAGCAAGTGTTTTTGCCCAACCATATCGTCTAAATTTTTTGGTCGTACACGACTGGCTAAAGGTGTCGTTGTAGTACGATTTGAAAAAAGCGAGTCTTGCTCCATTACTTGTCACTCCTTATAAAAAAAGCCGATATCATCCACAGTGATCGTCCCAAAATACTTCTTAAGATTTTCTTTTTCCATGCCATGTTTATAAAAACCAAACGTGATAGTTTCATCTGCTAGAACGCAATCGCCTATTTTTTCTCCCGTCAAAGCAGAGATACCTGATGGAACATCGATGGAAAAAGTACGTGCTGCATGCTGGTCATTAATTTTTTGAATCGCTTTTAAGGCCGTTCCTTGCACCGGTCGACTCAATCCAATACCGAACAAGCCCTCTACAAAAGCTGTCGTCTCAGTAAAATCTACCTTAGCCAAATCTGTTTTAATCGAAGTTCCATATGATTCAGCAATTTTTTGCTGTAAAATGTTTTGTTCTGAATAATGTTGTGGGTTGCCTACAATTAAAATCTCCACTTGAAATCCTTCATTATGCAAGATACGTCCTACTGCAATCGCATCGCCGCCATTGTTTCCGCCACCAGCTACGATCATTACTTTATCCAGCAAACTTATCGTCTTTTTCATCTGTTTAACGATTGCTCGTGCAGCACATTCCATTAAAACAATGGAAGGAACCTGCTTATCTTCAATGATATGTTGCTCATAGTCATACATCTGAGCTGCAGTCAAAAATTCCATCTATGCCATCTCCTCTTTTCATTTATCGTATCACGTTAAGCTCAGAAATTCCAAAAGTTTGTAGACTTGAAACTCTTTTAAAAAAACGCTACCATTAAATTAACAATGAATTTAGATCAGACAGAAAGAAGGGACACTCATGGATACTACTTATAATCTGCGTGGTCAGACAATTGATAAAGATATCAAAGCACTCGCTTTATCTCACTCAGAAGCTTTGCATTATCAGCCGTTAGCTGATTCTGTTTTAATTTCATATGCAAATTACGACTATGGTAAAATGGCCACTCCTTTACCTGCTTCTGTTAAAAAACGATACCAGGCAGTCTTAGAATTAGCCGTTGATGACATTGATCAAAAAAACCCTAAAATTCGTTCTTTTTTCAGTCGGATATATCCGCAAGATAATTACCATATTTTTGATGAAAAAGATTTAAAAAGAACTTTTATTTTTATGGAAAAATATCAAAATAGCCACTTTGTTGTACACTGTGACGCTGGGATCAGCCGCAGTTCGGCCACTGCTCTAGCCATTGCCAAACGCTATGCGCCTAAAGACTACCAGAAATTGCTGGATTTTGGAATCTATTTTCCCAATGTGCTGATTTATAGTTATTTGGTCGATGGTACTTACAATGATCAACTAGCTAAAAAATATCGTAAAGAACTGCATCCTTGGGGATTTTAAAAACACAGGATAAAAAGGAAGGAACTTTTTTATCCTGTGTTTCTCTTAATCAACTGACTGTAAAGCTGCCAGCATATTAATATTTTTTAACTTGCGATGAATCACTAGCATCAACACCAAGGTAATTACCAGGGTAATACCGGCTGACAAGGCAAAGTTTGTCCACAAAAGACCTGGACTGAACATAGCATTATCCGGTGGTAGAGAATACATAATAAAACCATGCAAGAAATAACCTACAACAAAACCGGTTAAGATGCCAATCAAGGATAGCAGAATCGTTTCTCGGTAAATATACATGGTTACTTCCCAATTATAAAAACCTAAGACCTTAATAGTAGACAACTCGCGAATTCGCTCAGAAACGTTAATGTTGGTTAAATTATAAATCACCACAATTGCGAGTAAAGTCGCACAAGTGATCAGAACTAAAATGACATTATTTAAACCATCGATCACATTATCAACCACTTGACTCAGATCACTGGATTGAACCACTGTCTGTACACCTGCATTTTCCATCAAAGAGCCAGCTGCCTGATTGGATTTGCTTTTATCTTTCAGTGTAACTAAATAACTATTTGTCTTTACTTGATCACCAAAATATTTTTGATAGGAAACTGGACTCATATAGACATAATGACCCATATACATTTCAGTAATTCCTGCTACCTTAAGCTTATGGTTTTTATTGTCTTCATCTTGTAAAATAACTTGACTACCTTTTTTGGCGTCTAATAAATTCGCTAATTTTTCTGATAAAATCACACCATCTTGTGACAATGACAGCGACTTCTGAGTTTCTCGATCAACTAAACCAACATCTTTTTTGAAGCTACCAGGATCATCAGGCACTAATAAAGTAATCTCTTGCGTATCCTTATTGTCGCCAGCTCGAACTGTCAGCTCTTCATAGTAGACCTTACTAGCGCCTCTGATTGAATCAGCAGTCAGCTTTTCAGACAGTTTATCTTGCTCCTTTTTAGAAAGATCCTCTTTTTTCTTAACAATCAAATCATATTTGATCAAATCATTAAATTGATGGCTGGTAATGCCTGTTAATGAATCACGAATACCAAAACCTGTGATCAGTAAGGCAGTACAACCTGCGATGCCAAAAATCGTCATAAACATTCTTTTTTTATAACGAAATAGATTACGTGCCGTCACTTTAAAAGTAAAACTCAACCGATTCCATAAAGGAGTGATCCGCTCAAGCAAAATACGCGAACCTGCTTTAGGCGGTTTAGCTAACAATAACTGTGCTGTTTTTTCCTTCAGTTCATTTGAAGCGGCTAAATAAGCTGATAAAGTTGTACACAAGAGTGTAATAATTAAACCAATCGCACTATAAAACGGTGAAAATTGTAAAGTCACTTCACTAAAAGTCGAAGAGGCAGCATAAGCATTAAAAATCACCATTGGCAGTAGAGTATGACCTAATACCGTTCCTAATATAGCGCCTAGCGTACCTGCCACAACTCCGTAAATGACAAATTTCTTTTCAATATCCCAGTTACTATATCCTAAGGCCTTTAGGATCCCTGAATTAATCCTTTCCTCCTCCACAAAACGAGTCATGGTAGTCAAACTGACCAGCGCCGCAATCGCAAATAAAAAGACTGGAAAAACATTAGAGAGTACATCCACTCGTTGGGAGTTTTCCAAATATTGCTTATAGCCCACCGTACCATCTTTACGATCATCAATACTATAGCGTGGAGGCTGCAAATCATCCAGTGTTTGCTGGGCTTGCGCTAAATCGTCTTCTTTGTCAGCTATCTTTTGATTTACTTGTTCTTTTTGTTTTTCAAAAGCAGTTTTTTCTTTCTCATAGGCTTTTCGCTGCTGATCTAATTCAGTCTGTGCCTGCCTTAATTGATTTTGGCCTGTAACCAAAGCTTCTTGTGGTTTGCTTGTCGGTTCTTCAGTTGCAGCCATTTGTTCTAGTTGATTTCTTTTTTCATTCAACTCTTTTTGACCTGCTTGTATTTGCTGTTTAGCTTGCGTTACTTTTTCCTGTCCTCTGGCTAAATCTTTTTTAGCTGCTGTAATTTTTTCTTTTCCTTCAGCAATCTTTTCTTCTCCATCTTGTTTTTTAGCTGCTAATCTTTTTTCATCCTGCTTTTTAAACAAGTGGTCTAAAGATTGCTGGTGATCACGAATCAGTGAATCATACTTATCGCTGTAAGGATCTAAATTTTTAGTGTCAGAAAAAGACAGCCGGGCAATCGTATAATCTGCCATATCAAAGTTGTCTTTTGTAATTACACCATAACTATTTAAGGTACCGCTACCTACAGTTGTCTGGCCTAAACCCGTTGTCTCCGTGATTTCACTTGACTTGACAAAACCTACAATTTTATAAGCTGTTTGCTTTAAGTCAGCTTGATCTGACTGCTCAAAGTTTACCTGTTCTCCAATTTGATGATCAGCTTGTAATTGGTAATCCAAAGCTACTTCTTTTTCTTTTATCGGCATGCGACCGTTAACAACTTCATAATTTGATAATTTTTCTGGAGCCGAGAACAAGCGGACGCTTTTATCAGTATTCTCAAAAATAAGATCTTGAGAATAGCCATATTCAACCTTATCTAAATTTTTCTCTTTTGCGATCAATTTCTGATCTGATGAATCTAAACCCCAAGTAGAAGTGACCGTCATGTCGGCTAAATGCGTCCGCTGATAAAAGTTCTCAGCTGTGGCACGCATATCAGGACCCGTGACTTTTAAACCTACAAAAGCAAAAGTTCCTAGTGCCATCAAACTTAGAATTGAAAAAAAGCGCCCTTTAGAACTTGTCATTGACTTAAAAATATCTTTCCATAATTTTCTCTTATGCATATTACTTTCCTACCATTCCAAATCAGCAATATCCTGCGGCTTTTCATTTACTTCGATCTTACTTATTTTTGCATCATGCATTCGGATCACACGATCAGCAATCGGTGCAATAGCAGAGTTATGAGTAACGATAATGACTGTAGCTCCTTGTTTGCGACTACGATCTTGTAAAATCTGTAAAATTTGTTTTCCTGTATTATAATCAAGTGCGCCGGTCGGCTCATCACACAATAACAATTTAGGCTTTTTAGCGATTGCACGAGCAATTGAGGCACGTTGCTGCTCACCACCAGAAAGTTGGGCTGGAAAATTGTTCATACGCTTTTCAAGACCAACTTCTTTTAAGACCTCTGCAGCACTCATTGAATCTTTAACGATTTCTGAAGCCAGTTCAACATTTTCTTTAGTTGTTAAATTTTGAACCAAATTATAAAACTGAAAAACAAACCCTACATCATTACGACGATAGGTGATCAATTGTTTTTCAGAATAAGAAGAAATCTCATTTTCGTCAACGAAGACCTTACCCTCATCATTAGTGTCCATACCGCCAAGAATATTTAGTAAAGTTGATTTACCTGCTCCAGATGCTCCTAAAATAACAACCAGCTCTCCTTGCTTGATGGAAAAAGAAACCTGATTATTTGCAATAATCTCTGTTTCTCCTGTCTTAAACCTTTTGGTACTATTAATTAGTTCAATATAAGCCATAAAAATCCCTTCTTCTTGTAAATAGTAAGTCCTGATGAGATTATAATACAGCTAAGTTATAATTTCCATTTAATGGTTTTAGTATTTTCTACTAAAAAAGCATCTTATTTTTTATTTAATACGTCATAAATAAGCATTGACAAATATATATGAGTATTATATATTTTATTCAGGCAAAATAAAACACATTAAAAGGACGTGGAAATATTGAAGTACATTTATGAATTTGGCGAAGGTTCAGCTGATATGCGTGATCTACTTGGTGGAAAAGGTGCCAATATTGCTGAAATGACAAGATTAGGCTTACCTGTTCCGGCGGGTTTTACCATTACAACACAAGCATGTATGTCTTATTTAGCTGAAAATAATTTTTTTGATGAATATTTAAAAGACGACATATTACTGTCTTTAAAAAAATTAGAAGATAAGACTGGAAAATCTTTTCTGGAAAATGAACAACTTCTTTTAGTATCAGTACGAAGCGGTGCAAAGTTTTCCATGCCGGGCATGATGGATACTATCCTGAATTTAGGATTAAATGATCGTCGTGTACAAGTATTCGCCCAACAGACAAATACTTCTTTTGCTTATGACTGCTATCGCCGTTTGATCCAAATGTTCGGTGATGTCGTCTATGGCATTCCTAAAGAAACCTTTGATGATTTATTAGAAGACTTGGAAAATAACTATGGAAAACCTGTAGAATATTTTAATGAAAATCAGCATCAAGCCGTCATTGCTGCCTATCAGAAAAATTATTTCAAATATCAGAAAGAATTTCCACAAGATCCCGTGGAACAACTCTTTGCTGCTGCTAAGGCAGTCTTTGGTTCATGGAATAATCAACGGGCAAAAGTTTACCGTCAATTGCATGATATTGCTTATAATCTTGGAACTGCCGTTAACATTCAAGAAATGGTCTTTGGAAATAGTGGTGATCACAGTGCTACAGGCGTTGCTTTTACACGTAATCCAACAACGGGTGAAAAAAAACTGTTTGGTGAATTTTTACCTAATGCTCAAGGCGAAGATGTCGTGGCTGGAATTCGCACCCCTAAACCTATTGATGAATTAGCTGAAATTTTACCGCAAGCTTATAAAGATTTTCTGCATTATGCTGACGTTT
>DATGVB010000118.1:0-10488 GCA_035300805.1 Tetragenococcus sp.
GAAGAAGTCATTGAACAGATGGAAGAAGAAATGCGGGAAGCGGCCAAACAGCTTGATTTTGAGCGTGCAACTGAATTACGTGACATCATTTTCGAGTTAAAGGCAGGCGCGTAAGAAAATGGAAGGATGGACTTTATGTCAAACAAACATATAAAAATTAGAGGTGCTAGGGCACATAATTTAAAAGATATAGATTTAGATATCCCGAAAAATAAGCTCGTCGTTGTGACGGGCTTATCGGGATCTGGTAAATCATCATTGGCTTTTGATACAGTTTATGCAGAAGGGCAAAGAAGATATGTAGAATCATTGTCCGCCTATGCTAGACAGTTTTTAGGTCAGATGGATAAACCAGATGTTGATAGTATTGATGGCTTAAGTCCGGCAATTTCGATCGATCAGAAAACGACCAGCAAGAATCCGCGATCAACAGTAGGAACAGTGACTGAGATCAATGATTATTTACGCTTGTTGTTTGCTCGTGTGGGGCATCCCATTTGTCCGAATGACCATATCGAAATCACTAGCCAGTCACCCGAACAGATGGTCGATCAAGTCCTGGAACTAGCTGAAAGAAGTCGTATTCAGATTTTAGCTCCAGTGGTCTATCGGAAAAAAGGTCAGCACAAAAAGATTTTGGAAAAAATTCAAAAAGAAGGCTATGTGCGTGTGCGTGTTGATGGGGAGGTTTATGATATCTCTGAAGTCCCTGCGCTGGAAAAAAACAAGAAACATGATATTGCTATTATTGTGGATCGTATTGTGATCAAAGAGGGGATCCGTTCGCGTTTGTTCGATTCTTTTGAATCAGCTTTAAGGCTAGCAGACGGCTATGCAGTTGTGGATGTAATTGATCAAGAAGAAATGCTCTTTTCAGAACATTATTCCTGTCCATATTGTGGCTTTACAGTAGGAGAATTAGAGCCGCGTTTATTCTCCTTTAATGCTCCTTTTGGGGCTTGTCCGGAATGTGACGGTCTAGGAATCAAATTAGAAGTAGATGTAGATCTGGTCGTACCGGATCCGACGAAGACTCTACACCAAGGAGCTCTTATACCCTGGAATCCGATCAGTTCGAATTATTATCCGCAGATGCTAGAACAAGCTTGCCTATATTTTGATGTTGATTTTGATAAGCCATTTGAAGACTTGTCTGAAGCAGATAAAGAACTGGTTTTAAACGGGTCAAAAGGAGAATTGTTTCATTTTCACTATGAAAATGATTTTGGGAAAGTGCGTGATGTGGACGTACCTTTTGAAGGAATCCTGCCCAATATAAAAAGGCGCTATCACGAAACTTCGAGCGATTTTACACGCGATCAGATGCGCTTGTATATGACTGAGTTAACTTGTCAGTCTTGCCATGGCTACCGTTTGAATCCACAAGCTTTGTCTGTTCAGATCAACCACCATCATATTGGTCAAGTCAGTGAAATGGCAATTAATGAGGCCATTGATTTTATTGAATCCTTAGCGTTAAGTGAGCAGGAAAAGATGATTGCTCAGCCAATTGTCAAGGAAATTGATGATCGTTTGAGTTTTTTAAAAAAATGTCGGACTTGATTATCTGACTTTAAGTCGTTCAGCTGGAACGCTTTCTGGCGGTGAAGCTCAACGTATTCGTTTAGCGACTCAAATCGGATCAAATTTATCCGGTGTGCTTTATATTTTAGATGAACCTTCTATTGGACTTCATCAAAGAGATAATGATCGTCTGTTGTCTTCATTAAAAAAAATGCGTGATCTGGGGAATACTCTGATCGTAGTCGAACACGATGAAGATACCATGCTAGCAGCAGACTATTTAATTGATGTAGGTCCTGGCGCAGGAGAGGCAGGCGGACAAATCGTAGCTTGTGGTACGCCGTCAGAAGTCAAGCAGAATCCTCATTCACTGACTGGCCAATATTTAAGCGGTAAACGAAATATTTCTGTTCCTGAAAAAAGGCGTAAGGGAAATGGAGAAAAAATCAGCATTAAAGGGGCACAAGAAAATAATTTAAAAAACATCAATATTGATTTCCCTTTAGGTAAATTTATTACAGTCAGCGGTGTTTCCGGTTCTGGTAAATCGACCTTAGTCAATGAAATACTGAAAAAGGCCTTGGCGCAGAAAATTAATCGGAGTTCTAAAAAACCTGGAAAATTCAAAAAAATTGAGGGTTATGAAAATATCGAAAAAATCATCAATATCGACCAAAGTCCGATTGGTCGAACACCTCGTAGCAATCCAGCAACTTACACCAGTGTTTTTGATGATATTCGTGATTTGTTTGCTAAAACGAATGAAGCTAAGATTCGCGGCTATAAAAAAGGACGTTTTAGTTTTAATGTCAAAGGAGGTCGCTGCGAAGCCTGTAAGGGTGATGGTATCATTAAAATTGAAATGCACTTTCTGCCGGATGTCTATGTTCCCTGTGAAGTTTGCCATGGTAAACGGTATAATTCAGAAACGCTGGAAGTTCATTACAAAGGTAAAAATATTTCTGAAGTCTTGGATATGACGGTTTCTGAAGCCTTGGATTTCTTTACGGCGATTCCTAAGATCCGCCGTAAACTACAGACCATTGATGATGTGGGCCTGGGTTATGTGAAGCTGGGCCAGCCAGCAACTACTTTATCCGGTGGTGAAGCGCAGCGGATGAAATTAGCTAGCGAACTGCATAAAAACTCTAATGGTAAAAATTTCTACATTCTAGATGAACCGACCACTGGGTTACATACAGCTGATATTGCTCGTTTGTTAGAAGTTTTAAATCGGCTGGTCGATGCGGGTAATACAGTTTTAGTGATCGAACATAATCTAGATGTGATTAAATCAGCTGATCATCTGATCGACTTAGGACCAGAAGGTGGCGCACGTGGTGGAACGGTCATAGCTACAGGCACACCGGAAAAAATTGCGGCCACACCAGAGAGTTACACGGGTCAGTATCTTAAAAAATTATTATAAAAGAAAAGCTGCGTGAGCTTTTTCACGCAGTTTTTTTGCTGGTTTTTACATGCCCAGTCAGATAAAAAGGTCACTTGATTTTGGAAATTTCTATGAATCTCAGTAAATATCATCGTAAAGATACGCCCGGCGTGTTATACTTGATGAAAGTATAAAAATTAAATCCTTACATAGGAAGTGGAAAATATGACGGATAGTTTAGAATTAGTAATTATTACAGGTATGAGTGGTGCAGGTAAAACCGTAGCCATTCAGAGTTTTGAAGATATGGGTTATTTCTGTATTGATAATATGCCGCCGAATCTGATTCCTAAATTCTGGGAACTGATCAAAGAATCCGGCAAAATTACCCAGATTGCTTTGGTGGTCGATTTGCGTTCACGCTCTTTTTTTGAAGATATTCAAGGAATGCTGGTGGAGATGGAAAATACAGCCTTTATTGATACACAAGTACTTTTTTTAGATGCTTCGGATAATGAGCTGGTAGCACGCTATAAAGAAACTCGCCGGACACATCCCTTGGCAATGGATGGTCTGATTACAGAAGGTATTCGTAAAGAACGAGCCTTGTTAGAAGAGCTGAAAGCTCAAGCAACTCTGGTGATTAATACCACGACTCTAACTCCACGTCAATTAAGAGAGAAGATCGATAAAGAATTTCAGACTTCAAATGAAGGTGGCTTTCATATTGAAATGGTGTCTTTCGGCTTTAAATATGGTTTGCCCATCGATGCCGATATTGTAATGGATGTACGCTTTTTGCCGAATCCTCACTATATTTCGGAGTTGCGTCCTTTAACAGGTTTAGAAAAACCGGTTTATGACTATGTAATGTCTTTTGACGAAACTGAGCAATTTTATCAGGGCTTTTTCAATTTATTAAAAGGTATCATTCCCGGCTATATAAAGGAAGGAAAGAGCAGTCTGACAGTTGCGATCGGCTGCACAGGCGGGCAGCATCGTTCAGTAGCCTTGACGCAAAGAGTCGGAGAAAGTTTAGCTGCAGATTATCGGGTGAATATTACGCATCGTGATAAGGACAAGCGGAAAGAAACGGTGAATCGCTCATGAGAATGAAAACTTATCGGATCAAACGCCCTAAAGTTGTTGTCATTGGCGGTGGAACCGGGCTGCCCGTTATTTTAAAAAGCTTACGTGACCAGGGGATCGACATTACGGCCATTGTCACCTCTGCCGATGATGGCGGCAGTAGTGGTTTATTACGCGAATCGATCACTTCAGTCACACCACCGGGAGACTTGCGCAATGTACTGATTGCTTTATCAGATATGCCACAATTGTATGAAGATATTTTTCAATATCGTTTTAATAAGGAAGACAAGTTTTTAGCCAATCATGCTTTGGGGAATCTGATTATTGCTGG
Organism: Tetragenococcus sp.; assembly: GCA_035300805.1. Classification (GTDB taxonomy): domain Bacteria; phylum Bacillota; class Bacilli; order Lactobacillales; family Enterococcaceae; genus Tetragenococcus. The sequence goes on from DATGVB010000118.1 coordinate 4,338, forward strand.
TATGGCTGAGATGCGTGGCAGTACTTATGAAGCTATCCAATTATTATCAAAAATGATGCATCTAAAGGGGAATGTATACCCCTCTTCTGATGAACCGCTGATTTTACGTGCATTTTTTACAGATGGAACTGAGGTTGACGGGGAATCTAAAATTGCCTTGGATCGTAAAACGATCGATCACGTAACTGTCAAAAATCAGGCCAATGATAATGATGTCAAAGCGGCTCGTAAAGTTGTGTCTTCTATTTTAGCGGCCGATATGATCGTTTTTGGGCCGGGTAGTTTATTTACAAGTATTTTACCTAATCTGATGATTCCTGAAATTGGTCAGGCAATTTTAAAAACTCAGGCAGAAAGGGTCTATATTTGTAATATTATGACGCAAAAAGGAGAGACTGAGCACTTTAGCGATGCTGATCATGTACGAGTCTTACACCGTCATTTAAACGAGCAGTTCATCGATACTGTATTAGTAAATACTGAAAAAGTTCCGGCTGGCTATATGGATTTTGAAATTTATGATGAGTATTTAGTGCAAGTCAAACATGACTTTCAAGGTTTACGCAATTTGGGATGTCGCGTTGTTTCAACGGACTTTTTAAAACTACGTGATGGCGGCGTTTTTCATGATGGTGATAAAGTTGTAGCAGAATTACTTCGGATCGTCTATGAAGCAAAAACATAAAAAAGGACTAAAATAAAAGGTAAAGGATGAATGCAGGTGTCTTTTGCAGCGGATGTAAAAAAAGAGCTTACTGATTTGGAAGTACATCGAGAACATGCTAAGGCAGAGCTGGCAGCTTTAATTCGCATGAACGGCTCATTAAACTTATTTAATCAGCAGTTTGTCTTAAATGTGCAGACAGAAAATGCAGCAATCGCGCGGCGTATCTATTCTTTGTTAAAAGATCATTTCAATGTTAAAAGTGAATTATTAGTGCGACGTAAAATGAAATTGAAAAAAAATAACGTTTATATTGTCCGCTTAAAACAAGATACGAGAAGAGTTTTAGATGAATTGAATATTATGGATGGACCGATTTTTAATACTTCGGTCACTAACGATATCATGGGAAATTCGCAAAAAATGCGATCGTATTTAAGAGGTGCTTTTATGGCTACAGGTTCCGTTAATAATCCGGAAACGAGCCGGTATCATCTTGAAATTTTTTCAATTTATGAAGAACATAATCAGGATATCTGTAAAATGTTGAATTATTATCATTTGAACGCTCGCACCTTGGAAAGACGCAATGGCTATATCTCCTATTTAAAAGGAGCGGAACACATTGCAGATTTTTTGACTTTGATCGGTGCAACTAATGCGATGTTAAAATTTGAAGATGTGCGAATCGTACGTGATATGCGTAATTCTGTTAACCGCTTAGTTAATTGTGAGACTGCTAATTTAAATAAAACGATTGATGCAGCTTCAAAACAGTTAGACAACATCGAGTTTATCGATGAACGAGTGGGACTGAATGCTTTACCGGAAAAGTTGCAGGAGTTGGCTCAACTGAGACTGGAACACCCGGAAGTAAGCTTGAAAGAACTGGGTGAAGTCTTACCCAGTGGCGGCATCTCCAAATCTGGTGTCAACCATCGGATGCGGAAAATCAATGAATTTGCTGATAATTTGAGAGAAAGTAGTAATTAATTATAAAAACAGACTGCAAAGCGCTAAGTTTACTTTGCAGTCTGTTTTTTAGGCATTGATATAACTTTTCAGAGTTTCTAAATCAATATTTTCGTCAAAAATATGATCTTCTACAATAATCGTCGGCACGAACTTAATATTAGCTCTTTTAGTTTCTTCTACGATTTCTTCGGCAATATCTAAATGGTGGTGTTCGGTAAGATGCAAAGTATCTCTGGCATAATCAGCTACTTCTTTTAAAGAAAGATTACCCCATTCATCTTGTGAAGCGAAGATTTTAGTGATATCTTCCAGTGCTTTTTCAGGGTCGTCATCGGTTACAAAGCGATGCATGACATTGCCTCTTTGTAAGGATTCTTTTGAGCGATCCGTCAGCTTGATCACGCGTTCTAATTTTCCTTCTTCAACTGCTTTTGCCAATAATTGTTGGGATTCATTAAACCATTGTCGGCAGAAAGGACAACGCAAGTTTAAAAATTCTATCATTTGCTTGGGTCCATCATTGGTAATATGAATTCCATACTGTCCATTTGTTTCATTACTCTTAATGACTGAAATATCCATTCTGATTCCTCCTCTTCTCTTACAGTTTAACTTGTTTTCTAATGAAAGCAAAGTTTTTAGACCAAAAGTTATTGATAGAATTTAAAGTTTTCCGTCTTTTGAATTGTTTTTAACAACTTTTGTTTATTTTTAAAATTCCCTTTGCTATACTAAAGATATATACTTGTAAAAGAAAAGGATGACTTGAGATGTCGTTTAACATTACTGAACTTTTTAATTTAGATTATTGGAAGCAATTATTATCAGTCGATGTGCTTTCACTGACTTTTTTCATTAATATTTTAGATATTCTTGTAGTATGGTATCTGGTTTATAAATTGATCAAGATGGTTCAAGGAACACAGGCGATCCAGCTGTTCAAAGGGGTCGTTATGTTTATCGTAGTACGTTTTTTAGCCGAGATCATCGGTTTACATACTTTATCCTGGTTAATGGACCAAGTCATCACTTATGGGGTAATCGCTGCGATTGTTATTTTTCAACCGGAAATCAGGCGTGGTCTAGAGCATTTAGGCCGGACTGCCTTTTTTACCCAGTCTAAAAGTAAGCTGAATCAAGAAGAAGCGATGATCCGGGCCTTTGACAAGGCGATCCAGTATATGTCTAAGCGAAAAATTGGGGCTCTGGTGACGATCGAGCGTAATACGGGATTAGAAGAATATATCGAAACAGGAATTGATTTAGATGCGGATATTACTGGAGAATTATTGATCAATATCTTCATACCAAATACTCCTTTACATGATGGTGCTGTTATTGTTCGCAATGGTAAGATTGCAGTGGCTAGCGCTTATCTTCCGCTTTCAGAAAGTGAACATATCTCTAAAGAATACGGAACCCGGCATCGTGCTGCAGTAGGTATTTCAGAAGTGAGTGATGCTCTGACGATCGTTGTCTCTGAAGAAACAGGCGGCGTCAGTTTAACTTTGAATAATTATATGTATACTGAATTAAGTCAGGATGAATACTTGCAGATGATGCGTGATAATTTACTTGTAGAAAGCAGTAATAAAAAAGAAAAGAAGAACTTCTTTAGAAATCTATTGGATGAATTGAATAGGTTGAGTAAAGGAGGAAAATAATGTCTAATCATAAAAAGAACAGTAATATAGTGTATGTGATCGCGGCCTTGTTCTTCAGCCTAGTCCTCTTTTTGAGTGTCAATCGAGCCGAGCCGACTAACTCGCTTACTGCAACTGATGATGAGCCATTTGAGGAAACAGTTAAAGATATTCCTGTTACGATCAATTATGATGATGATAAATATTTTATTCAAGGTTACGATCCGACGGTTAATATACGTTTGAGCGGGAAAAATCGTGTTCAACTGCAGGCTGAAAAAAATGAGGAAACTAGACGCTTTAAAGTAGTGGCTGATTTGACAGACTTATCAGAAGGTACACATGATGTTGCCTTGAAAGTAGAAAATCTGAGCAATTCTGTTTCGGCTAAGTTAAATCCTGCTACTTTTACAGTAACTATTGAGAAAAAAGCCAGCCAGGAGTTTACTGTAGATACTACTGACTTGGCAGATCGACTGCAGACCGCTTATGAATTAGAAGATTATACAATTGATCCGCAAAAAGTTGAGGTTACGACGGGCAATAAAACAATCAAGGAAATTGATAAAGTTAAATTGGCTTCTGATTTTAAAAATATCAATAATAAAACTTCTAAAAAAGTAGCTTTGGTGGCTGTCAATAAAGATGGTGATGAATTAGCGACAATCATCGAACCTAAAACAGTTAATGTCGATCTATCAATATCAGTACCACATAAAGAAGTTAGTTTGTTAGCTGTGCAAACCGGAACTTCAGCAAGCGGTATTTCTCATTACAATTTTCAATTAAGTGAAAATAATGCTACAATAACAGGGTCGCAAAATCTATTGGATAATATTGATTCACTGGAAGTTCCTATCGATATAACTGGAGTGAGTGAACCGACAACACGTGAAGTTAATTTGAATCTGCCTGAAAATGTAAGTTCTGATCAAGATAAGATCAAGGTAAATATTACTCCTGTCTTTGAAAATCAATCAGATGTCGACGGTACCGATGAAACTACACAAGAAAGTGAAACGACTAGTCAAACTGCAGCTAGCTCTACCGAAACGCAAACAACAGAAATTACAGAAACAACACAAAGCAAGGAATAAAAAGAAACAGGAAGGTAATTTTATTATGGGTAAATATTTTGGAACAGATGGTGTTAGAGGGATTGCCAATCAGGAATTGACACCAGAATTGGCTTTTAAACTTGGAAGATGTGGGGGTTATGTTTTAAGTCGTCATGAACAAGAAGATGTTAGCCCTCGGGTATTAGTGGCAAGAGATACGCGAGCTTCCGGTCAATTACTGGAAACGGCTTTGATTTCGGGTTTGTTGTCTGTCGGGATCGAAGTTTTCCAGTTAGGTGTAATTTCAACACCTGGTGTGGCTTATCTTACTAAAATTCAAAAAGCCAGTGCGGGAGTGATGATATCGGCTTCACATAATCCTGCAGCGGATAATGGCATTAAGTTTTTTGGTAATGATGGTTTTAAATTGGCAGATGAAAAGGAATTAGAAATCGAAAAATTATTAGATGCTAAAGTAGACGATTTACCACGTCCATGCGCAGAAGGTTTGGGCAGTCTAGACGAATTTCCGGAAGGCCTTTTGAAATATTCGCAATTTTTACAACACACGATCGATGATGATCTGTCGGGCTTAACAATTTGTATTGATGCTGCCAATGGAGCCACTTCTTCAACGGTAGACCGTCTGTTTGCTGATCTCGAGACTGATTTTTATACAATGGGCACCTCGCCTAATGGTTTGAATATCAATGATGGAGTAGGTTCTACTCATCCTGAGAAACTAGCTGAATTTGTAGTGGAAAAACAAGCCGATGCAGGTCTGGCTTTTGATGGAGATGGTGATCGGATCATCGCTGTAGATGAAAATGGCGCTGTTGTTGATGGCGATAAAATTATGTATATATGTGCCAAGTATTTATCAGAACATAATAAATTGAAGCAGGACACGATCGTGACTACTGTAATGAGTAACCTTGGTTTTCATCGTGCAGTGAAAGCAGCTGGTTTGAATGATGTTGTCACAAAGGTGGGCGACCGTTATGTAGTTGAAGAAATGCGCAAGAATAATTATAATTTCGGCGGGGAACAGTCAGGTCACATGGTTTTCTTTGATTTGAATACTACCGGTGATGGTATGCTTTCAGGGATTCAGCTGTTAAATATCATGAAAAAAACTGGTAAAAAATTATCTGAATTAGCGAGTGAAGTTACGATTTATCCCCAAAAACTAGTGAATATTCGAGTAAAAGATAAGTATGGAGCACTTGATGTTCCTGCAATCAAAGCTGCAATTACAGCAGCAGAGGATGAAATGGGCGATAGTGGCCGTATCTTAGTTCGGCCATCGGGTACCGAACCGTTATTAAGAGTGATGGTAGAAGCCAAAACTCATGAAGCGACCGACTATTATGTTAATAAAATTGCAGATGTAGTACGTCAGGAAATTGGTCTGGAAAAATAAAAAAACTGGCAAAATAAGCAGTCTGTTCAGATATAGCTTATTTTGCTTTTTTATTATAAAGAAATATAGGAATTTCAGGATTGTGAGTTCTTGCTAAAAAGCGTAATACTAATTGCTTAAAATTTGTATAGTCAAACGTCTTTATTTATTTTAATCTTTATTATATAATCCCAAGTTTGACACTTTTATTAGAGTGAATACGTCTAAGACATTGTTTTATCAATGTTTTAGACGTATTTTTAGCATATAAAAAGTGAGTACTATTTCCCACTTTTTGTCTTCTTCACTATTTTTTTCATTTTATTTGTAGGTACAATTTCATAATCTGTTCGAAACTCGAAAGCTTCATGCAATGCATCGGTTAAGTCATCACGTTCATACATGGGGA
>DATGVB010000119.1:0-7908 GCA_035300805.1 Tetragenococcus sp.
TTAGATAAAATAGTGATGAAAAAATCTCAGCAGCCGCAGCATAAAAAAATGGTACTGGCAGACAGTGACAGTCAAGCAGAAATCCGTCGTTTTAATACTCTTAGACAAACAGGCTTTAGTGAAAAGAATATAGAATTGATCAAAGAGGTACAAAACATAGCACCCATGGATTATCTGCAGTCAATAAAAAAACAGAAAAAAAGTTATGTCAATAATCAGGAAAGCTGGATCTTAAAAGATTTAGTCGAACAAAGTCCTTTACCTAATAGTGTAATCAATATCTTACTACATTATGTATTGATCATTAAGAATATGAAAGTTTTAAAGAAAAACTTTATTGATCCGATTGCAGCGGACTGGTCGGAATTAGAGCTTAAAACACCTGAACAAGCCATTAAGCATGTTCGTGATCTGGTCAATGAAGCCAAAGAAAAAAAGAATCAGCCGCAAGCTTATAAAAGACAAAATCGTCAGCTGATTCGCAAAGAAAAATTACCTGCCTGGGTCGATCATCCCGAAGAAGAAGTTGAAGATGCCCAAAAACAAGCTGCAATCAACGAACGGATGAAAAAATATCTGCAGCGTAAAGAAGGTGAGAGCTAATGGAAGATGTAGGCAAAAATATGAGTCATTTGATGCAGCAAAAAGATTATCAGTCACGCTATTCTGAGTTGATGAAAGAAGTGCTGCAAGATTCAGCAGTGAACCAGTTTTTACAAGAACATAAAAATGAACTGAGTCAGGAAGATATCGAACGTAGTTTTACAAAATTATATGAATTTGTACAAGAGAAAAAGAAGTTTGAGCTAAATGATCCTACTATGATCGCACCGGGGTATGAACCGCAATTAATGTTGAATTTTCATTCTGTGGATGTGACTTATGTTCCGACTGAACAATTACTAGCCAAGCGTCAACAAGAAGAAATTGAGGATCGTATCCAGGCTGTGAACATGCCCAAGGATATCCAGCAGGCTCGTATTTCAGAGTATGAAAGAACCAGCGGCCGCGGGGATGCTCTGATTGCCGCGATGGATTTCATCGAAAACTTTGAAGATGATCCTAAGGCTTTTCATAAGGGGCTTTACTTAGTGGGAAGTTTTGGGGTAGGAAAGACTTACCTGCTGGGAGCTATTGCTCGAGATCTAGCTGAAAAAGGCTATCCTTCAACGCTTCTGCACTTTCCCACTTTTGCGGTTGATATGAAACAATCGATCAAAAGTGAAAAAGTGGGGGAAAAACTAGACACGGTCAAAAAAGCACCGATTTTAATGCTAGATGATATTGGTGCTGATTCGATGGGAAGCTGGATCCGTGATGATATTTTTGGTGTGATTTTACAGTACCGGATGCAAGAGCAACTGCCTACTTTCTTTTCTTCTAATTTTACAATGAATGAGTTAGAGAGTCATTTGACAGTGACACAAAGAGGGGAGGAAGAACCGCTCAAGGCTAAAAGAATCATGGAGCGGATTCGTTATTTAACCCAAGAAATAAAAATGACAGGACGTAACCGTCGGAATAGTTAGGAAAATGTATTTTGAATAAACACTTATTGTCAGCTCGTTTAGCACAAGTAGCTGCTTTTGTACCGGTCTCAGCACGCTTGGCTGATATCGGTTCAGACCATGCTTATCTGCCGATTGCTTTGGTTCAGTCTAAAAAGATTGATTTTGCTATTGCAGGAGAAATTGCTCAAGGACCTTTTGATTCGGCTTGTCAGCAAATTGAAAAATATCAGCTTGAAAAACAAATCATTGCTCGTCTGGCTGATGGACTGCTTGCCATAAAAAATTCTGATCGAATCGATACGATCACTATTTGCGGTATGGGAGGTCGTCTGATTTGTTCGATTTTAACGGCAGGAAAAAAACAAGCGAATTTACCTGCTGGTGCCCAATTGATTCTGCAGCCCAATAACCATGAGCTTGAAGTTAGACGATGGTTGTGTGAGCATGGTTATGTTATTAATAAAGAAGCAATCGTAGAAGATCATGGGAAAATTTATGAAATCATCCAGGCAACTTATGGTAAAAAAATTTCATATACTGAGCAGGAAATGTATTTTGGTCCCTTACTAATGAGAGAGAAATCTGAAATCTTTCAAAAAAAATGGCATAAAAAACTATTAAGTAAAGAAAAAGTGGTTACTAATTTGGCCAATGCCCGGCAAGTAAGTAAAAAATTAGAGCTAGAGAAAAAATATCTGAATTGGATCAGGGAGGTTATTAAATGACAATTTCAGGTCAAACCTTTATCAATAAATTTGAACAGTTTTGTCCTTTGTGGTTGGCGGAACAAGGAGATCCTTGTGGTTTGCATATTGGTACTTTGAGAAAACCAGTAAAAAAAATCATGATGACTTTAGATGTTAGACCGGAAGTTGTAAAAGAAGCAGTTGATAATAACATTGATCTGATCATTGCCAAACATCCGCCGATTTTTCATTCGATCAAAAGACTGACTACAGATGATAAACAAGTAAAGATGTATGCAGACTTAATGAAGAATGATATTGCAGTCTATGCAGCTCATACCAATATGGATATTATGCGTGATGGGTTGAATGACTGGTTTTGTGAGATGTTAGATATTCAGGTCGATGACTATCTAAGCAAAACTCATGAAATTTTCTATGAAAAGTTAGTAGTTTATGTACCAGAAAAAGATGCAGCAGAGATGCGTCAAGCCTTAGGAGATGCGGGTGCTGGTAAGCTGGGGCATTATCATCATAGCAGTTATTCAATGGCTGGAGCCGGACGTTTTACCCCGGACGAATGGGCTGACCCAACCATAGGCCAAAAGAATCAGCCAGAAAAAGTAGCTGAAAGTCGCATTGAAGTCATTTTACCCAAGACGATCGAAGAAAAAGTCTTACAAGCGATGTTTCAAGTGCATCCTTATGAAGAAGCTGCCTATGATCTGATACCCTTAGCCAATCCACCGCAAACATTTGGTATTGGTAGAATAGGTCATTTAAAAAAACCTCTGGATATTGAAAGTTTGGTTAAAAAAGTAAAAGATGCCTTTGATTTAGATGGACTGCGTCTGATTCAGCCTATTTGTGATCCTGTCAAAAAAATTCAGAAAATCGCTATTTGCGGTGGTTCAGCTGGAAAATATTATCAGGATGCATTAAAAAAAGGTGCAGATGTTTATCTGACAGGAGATGTCTATTATCACACTGCCCATGATATGCAGGCTAGCGGCTTGACGGTGATAGATCCGGGACATCACATAGAAGTGGTTTGTATCAATAAATTTATTGAAAAAATGGAGCAATGGAAAAAAGAGGAAGGTTGGGATGTAACCTTTCTTGCTTCCCATGTTAATACCGATCCATTTCAGTTTAGATAGGAGAACAAAATATGTATGAAAATTTATTAAATCGTTTTTTGCGTTATGTAAAAATAGAAACTCAGTCAGATGCAAGTAGTAAAACTATTCCTTCATCTCAAAACCAAGTAGAATTTGCTCATATGTTAGAAGAAGAATTACTTGACTTGGGGATAAAAGATGTTCACTATAATGAAGATAATGGCTATTTGATTGCTGGTTTACCAGCTAACACGGATAAAAAGGTTCCTGTGATCGGTTTTATCGCCCATATGGATACGGCGGATTTTAATGCGGTAGATGTGAAACCGCAGGTGATTGAAAATTATGATGGATCATCGACTATCACTTTAGATAAAGCTGGGGAGTTTACCTTAAATACCAAGGATTTTCCTAATTTGAAAAATTATCAAGGGCACACTTTGATCACAACGGATGGTACTACATTATTAGGAGCAGATGACAAAGCCGGAATTGCTGAAATTATGACCGCTCTGGAAATTTTACTAAAAGACGATTCTATCAAGCACGGTGAAATCAGGGTTGCTTTTGGACCAGATGAAGAAATCGGGGTAGGAGCAGATAAGTTTGATGTGGCCGATTTTGCGGCTGATTTTGCTTATACCATGGATGGAGGTCCATTGGGTGAATTAGAATATGAAACTTTTAATGCCGCACAGGCAGAAATTACCATCAAGGGTAAAAATGTTCATCCGGGAACGGCCAAAGACACGATGGTCAATGCGCTTCAATTGGCAATTGATTTTCATAATCAGCTGCCCCAAGCAGAAGTTCCTGAAAAAACAGAGGGGCGACAAGGTTTCTATCATTTGCTGGATTTAAGTGGTAATCCAGAAGAAGCTCACTTGACTTATATCATCCGTGATCATGATCGACAAAAATTTGAAGATCGTAAACAGATGATTACAGCAATCCAAACAAAAATGAATGAGAATTTTGAACAAGAACGTATTCTAGTTGATATGTTTGATCAATATTACAATATGAGTGAAATTATTGAAAAAGATATGAGTATTATTGAATTAGCTAAAGAAGCTATGCTTAAGCTGGATATCAAACCAATTATCGAACCGGTAAGAGGTGGCACAGATGGTTCTAAGATTTCATTTATGGGATTGCCGACACCTAATATCTTTGCTGGCGGAGAGAATATGCATGGTCGTTTTGAATATGTCTCCTTGCAAACCATGGAAAAAGCAACGGCAGTAATTGTCACAATTGCTGAATTGGCAACAAAATAATTGATAAAGTGGCTGGTACAAGGTCCCAACAATTAATTTAGTTGATGACTGCTGTTTCAGCTTTTTTATTTTTATATGAAGGAGTACGCAATGAAAAAACAACCTAAAAAGAAGATAGTATTAAATTTTCTTATACTGGTGATCATTTTTGCAATTATGATTTATCTGGGGAAAAATTCATTTGGATCGATCTTTGCCGAATTAAAATCTACTAAAGTCTCTTTGCTGATTATTATTACTTTCTTAGGAATACTTTATCAATATTTTGAAGGTTGTGTAATGAAAGAAATTGTAAAAGATTTTACTACAGACTTTACCCCCTGGGATGGAATGCTGACTTCTTTTTATGCTTCTTTTACGCGAATCGTTACTTTCGGAGCTGGGACTTTTGTGGCTGAAGTCAATTACTATATGAAAAAGAAAATCAAGATGAGCCAGGGGATCGGAGCTTCCGTACTGCGAATGATCATGTATAAGGCAGCTATCGTAACTTTTGCTTTGCTGGGACTGATTTTTCAATTTTCTACTTTGACTGCATATAAACCCCAGTGGATCTCTTTGATCTTGACCGGAATTATTTTAACATCTCTACTTGTGATCGCAATGTTGCTGCTTTCTTTAAGCATTAATGTGCAAGTGGCTGTTTTATTATTTTGCAATAAATTTATTTCTAATCAGAAAATTCGTAACTTCATTGATGAAGTCAACCTGCAGATCAATGCTTTACATGGAGCGATGAGATCCGTACTGAAAAATCGTTCCAGCCTGCTTAAAATATACGCTTTTAGTTTATTGAAAGTCGCTATTTGGTATGTGATTCCTTATGTCTGTCTGATGGATGAAGTGGATTCTCTTAATTTCTTTTTAACCTTTAGTCTGATCAGTTTTACTTTAGCTTTAGCCGGTGTGATCCCATCACCAGCTGGGATCGGTTCTTTTGAATTTGTCTATCTACTGCTTTTTAAACCGGTTTTTGGTACAGTAAATGCGGTCTCGTCAATGCTTTTGTATCGTTATGCAACTTATATCCTGCCTTTTGTGTTAGGTTTTTTTGTTTTTTTGCGTGAACGTCGAAAAGTGATCAGAGAAGAAATTGAAGAAATCGAATAAGATCCGGGGAGTATATGCTAATCTTTGACCAATTTTGACCAAAAGAGTATAATACAACTATGTAAGAGATCACTCTTCAATGGAATTGATTGGAGGAAAACAAATGAATATTGAAAAAATGACAACTACCTTACAAGAAGCAATTGCTCAGGCTCAGCAGATAGCACAGACGAGACGTCATCAGGAAATTGATATTAGTCATCTGTGGAAAATTTTTTTACAGCCGAATCACTTTGCTCGCAACTTTTATCAAGATTTAGGCTTAAATTTAAAGAGCTTTGAAGATGAAGTTGATAAAGCTTTAGATGAATTACCGATCATTGAAGGAAATAATGTCCAATATGGACAAAATTTCAGTCAGAATTTATATCATTTGCTAAACGAAGCAGATAAAACAGCAGAAGAATTTCAAGATGAATTTTTGTCGACTGAAATTATTCTGCTTGCTTTGATGAAATTGAAAAATTACCGTTTGACTAAATATTTAACCAGCCAGGGGATAAAAGAAAAGCAAGTAAAACAGGCTATTTTAAATATGCGTCAAGGCGAGCATGTAACTTCAAAAAATCAAGAAGAACAGTACAAAGCACTGGAAAAATACGGTACTGACTTAGTAAAAGAAGTCAAAGAAGGCAAGATGGATCCAATTATCGGCCGCGATGAAGAAATACGCGATGTCATTCGGATTCTTTCACGTAAGACAAAAAACAATCCGGTTCTGATTGGTGAACCAGGGGTCGGTAAAACGGCCATTGTGGAAGGTTTAGCCCAACGGATCGTCAGAAAAGATGTACCTGAAAATTTAAAAGATAAAACGATTTTTTCTCTTGATATGGGGGCTTTAATTGCTGGGGCTAAATATCGGGGTGAATTTGAAGAACGCTTAAAATCAGTACTGCAGGAAGTAAAAAAGTCGAATGGACAAATTATCTTATTTATTGATGAGATCCATAATATTGTAGGTGCCGGTAAAACAGAAGGAAGTATGGATGCCGGAAATTTATTGAAACCCATGCTTGCGCGCGGTGAACTGCATACCATCGGAGCGACAACTTTAGATGAATATCGTGAACATATGGAAAAAGACAAAGCACTTGAAAGACGTTTTCAGAAAGTATTGGTTAAAGAACCTACTGTAGAAGATACGATCTCTATTTTAAGAGGATTAAAAGAACGTTATGAGATCCATCACGGCGTTACCATTCACGATAATGCCTTGGTAGCTGCGGCCACCTTGTCAGATCGTTATATTACCGATCGTTTTTTGCCCGATAAAGCCATTGACTTAGTCGATGAAGCCTGTGCTACGATTCGGGTTGAAATGAACTCTATGCCGACAGAGCTTGACCAGGTAACCCGTCGCCTGATGCAATTAGAAATCGAAGAAGCCGCTTTGAAAAAAGAAACGGATGATGCTTCGAAGAAAAGATTAGCAGATCTGCGGGAAGAATTAGCTGATTTACGTGAAGAAACCAATCAGATGAAGTTGCAATGGGAAACTGAAAAAGAAGAAGTTAATACCATTTCAAACAAACGTTCAGAAATTGATAAAGCAAAACATCAATTAGAAGATGCCGAAAATAACTATGATCTGGAAAAAGCCGCCGTTTTACGGCATGGTACGATTCCGCAATTAGAAAAAGAGTTGAAGACTTTAGAAAAAAATGATGATCTAAAAGAATTAAAAATGGTGCAAGAATCCGTTACTGAAAACGAAATAGCAATAGTTGTCGGACGATTGACTGGAATTCCTGTTACTAAACTAGTCGAAGGAGAACGGCAAAAACTATTGAAACTCAATGAGACTCTGCACCAGAGAGTTATCGGCCAAGATGAAGCAGTCAATGCGGTCAGTGATGCAGTGATTCGTTCTCGTGCCGGTCTGCAAAATCCAGCCCGTCCTTTAGGTTCTTTCTTATTTCTTGGACCAACGGGTGTGGGGAAGACCGAATTAGCCAAAGCCTTAGCTGAAAATCTTTTTGATTCAGAAGATCATATGGTTCGAATCGATATGAGTGAATATATGGAGAAATACTCCGTCTCACGTTTAGTTGGTGCACCCCCGGGATATGTCGGTTATGAAGAAGGTGGGCAGCTGACTGAAGCTGTACGGCGTAATCCCTATACCATTATCTTGCTTGATGAAATTGAAAAAGCACATCCGGATGTTTTTAATATTTTATTACAAGTATTGGATGAT
>DATGVB010000120.1:0-11365 GCA_035300805.1 Tetragenococcus sp.
CCTTTTCCTTTATCCAAACGAGCTTCGATAACTGAGCCAATTGACCGTTGACTTGGATCTGCTTTTAAATCTTCCACTTCAGCAACTAATAAGACCATTTCTAATAATTCTTCGATATTCTGATCAAACTTAGCTGAAATTTCGACAAAAATAGTATCTCCGCCCCATGATTCAGGGATCAATTCATATTCACTTAACTCTTGCATGACTTGTTGCGGATTAGCACCTGGTTTATCAATTTTATTGATGGCTACAATAATCGGCACCTCAGCCGCTTTGGCATGATTGATTGCCTCGACAGTTTGTGGCATCACACCATCATCAGCTGCTACAACCAAGATCGTAATATCCGTGATGCTGGCACCCCGAGCTCGCATACTAGTAAAGGCAGCATGTCCTGGGGTATCCAAGAATGTAATCGGTTTGCCGTTAATATTAACTTGATAAGCTCCAATATGTTGGGTGATCCCGCCAGCTTCACCACTCGTTACACGCGAATGACGCAAGTGGTCCAATAAAGTAGTCTTCCCATGGTCAACATGTCCCATAATGGTAACAACAGGCGGACGGGAAACTAAATTCTCTTCCTTGACTTCATCTGCTTCAAAGAATTTATCGATATCCGCAATATCTAATTCAATTTTTTCTTGTGGTTCAATCCCATAATCAGTAGCTAATAATTCAATCGTGTCCTTATCTAGAGGTTGGTTCTGATTGACCATTACGCCCATCATAAATAACTTCTTAATAATTTCAGCAGGTTCACGATGAATCTTCTTGGCAATATCTGCCACATTCATGCCCTCTGTATATTCCAGGACTTTAGGCAGTTCGTGGAATTTACGTTGCGGCACTGCCGGTTTCTTCTTTTCCTGCTGACGGCCTTTTTTGTTTTTCTTATTAAACTTATTCCGATTACGGTTGTTATTGCGGTTAAAGTTATTGTTGCGATTATTGTTATTGTTGCGATTACTGTTGTTATTGTTATTTCGCCGCTGATTGTTGCTTTGCGTACTTGCCTGTGTCTTTGCTTTACGCTGGTCTGGTTTAGGAGCTTGAACATTGACTTTTTGATTGTCCTGTTTTTTGTTTTGACCGGCTGATCTTGCTGGCCGATTTGCCGCTGGTTTATTCTGTTGTTTGTTGCGTTGATCATTTGAACGATTTTGCTGTTGAACATTACGCGTTTTCTGATCATTGTTTTGTTTTTTTACCTTATGGTCTGCTTGCGCTTTTGTCTGATGATTACGTGCAGTATTGGACTGTTTACGATTTTGATTACTTGTCCAGTTGTTTTGTGTCTGGTTCGACTTGTTTTGATTGCCTGCTTGTTTTTGGCGATTTTGAAAGTTAGGATTATTTCTTTGTGTCTGAAATTTCTTTTCTCTTCCCTTATTTGCTGGTTGTTTATTTGATGATTGTTGATTTTGAGCCTTACCATTCAAATTTTGACGGATCTTTTTTTCTTCTGTTTCTGATAATGATCCCATATGATTTTTTACATCAAATCCTAATGATTGAGCTGTTTCTACAATCTCTTTACTCGATTTATTGATTTCTTTTGCAAGTTCGTAAATTCTTTTTTTCCCCATGCAATCACCTTCCTAACTAAGTATTAGTTCCTCGATTTTTTGCGCAAAACCGTTGTCCAAAATGCCAACTACCATTCTGTTTTTACCGATAGCTTGACTTAATTCGACTGAATCAAAGCAATCCAGACAAGGAACTTGGTAAAAAGAACATTTATCTTTCACCTTTTTTTGAGTGTTTTTTCCAGCATCTTTGCCTACCAGAACAAGCTTTACTTCTTCTACACGGACTTTTTCAATAGTCAATTCGACCCCGTCGATCAGCTTACCTGCACGCATTGACAGACCTAAAAGGTTTAAAGCTTTCTGTCTATTCATGACCAAATAACTCGCGACGTGCTTTTTGATGGCTCACATAATCTAATAATTCTTGATAAAAATCATCATTCAAGGAAGTCTCTAAAACTTTATCTAAAATTTTCTTATCCCATGCCAATTGTGCTTCTTCAGGCTCTATTGCGATATAAGCACCGCGCCCAGGCAGTTTACCACTAGGATCAATAGTAACTTCACCATCTTTCGAACGCGTAATTCTTAACAATTCTTTTTTTGGCAGCATTTCACCAGAGACGACTGATTTTCTTAAAGGAATTTTCCTTTTCTTCATTGAGGTTCCTCCTTATTAGTTAATCTTCATCTTCTATTTCATCAGCTAGATCAGGATCGACTTCTTCAGCTGACAACTCTTCTTCAGCATCTAGTTGAGCATAAAATTCTTCCATATCTGATTCAGCTTTGATATCGATCTTGAAATTAGTCAATTTTGCAGCCAAGCGAGCATTCTGACCTTTTTTACCGATTGCCAGAGATAATTGATGATCTGGCACAACAACTGTACAAGATTTAGGATTTTCTAAATCAAATATTACATCATTGACTTCAGAAGGGTTTAAAGCGTTGGCAATATAAACGGCCGGATCTTCATTCCATTCAACAATATCCATATTTTCACCCTTTAATTCATTAACTAGAGCTTGTACACGTTGTCCTTTAGGTCCTACACAAGTGCCTACAGGATCAATAGCCGGATCATTCGAGCGAACTGCGATCTTCGAGCGATCCCCAGCTTCACGGGCAATGCTGACAATTTCTACAATCCCATCATAAATTTCCGGCACTTCTTGTTCAAATAAACGTCTTAACAAATCCGGATGACTGCGACTAACAAAAACTTGTGGTCCTTTTGAAGTATTTTCTACTTTAGTAACATAGACCTTGATCCGATCATGTGCTTGATAATGTTCATTGGGCATTTGATCTTGTTTAGATAAAACTGCTTCGATCCGCCCTAAATTCACATAAATATAACGACGATCCTGGCGTTCAACTACACCTTGCATGATATCATTTTCATAAGCAGAAAATTCATTGTAGATGATCGAACGTTCCTCTTCACGCACTCTTTGCAAGATAACCTGCTTAGCCGTCTGGGCGGCGATCCGGCCAAAATCTTTAGGCGTAACTTCAAAGCGGATCTGATCGCCAATTTCATAGGCTTGATTGATGGCAGTCGCATCTGCTAAAGAAATTTCTAATTGAGAATCCATTACTTCTTCCGTTACTTCTTTTACAGAAAAGACATGTATATCGCCCTTTTTTGCATCAAACTCTACTTCGACATTTTGAGATTGTCCATAATGCCGTTTGTAAGCCGAGATTAAAGCTGTTTCCAGCGCATCAATAACGATCTCTTTAGAAACTCCTTTTTCCGCTTCCAGCGCATCCAGTGCATTTAACATTTCTTTACTCATTTTCTTTGATTCCTCCGTAGTTAAAATTGAATAGCCAGACGGGCTTTCGCAATTTTTTTGCGCTCGATCGTCAATTCTTTTTCACGTGTCTTAAGACGAATTTTCAATACTAAATGATCAGCATCAAAAGATTGCAGATAACCTTCCAACTGTTTTTCGTTATCAACTGGCTCATATAAAGAAAGATGAATATACTCGCCTAAAGCATGTTCATAATCCTTTTCTTTTTTTAATGGGCGTTCCGCTCCAGGAGAAGAAACTTCCAAGAAATACGCTTGTGGAATCGGATCAGGATCAGCCTGATCTAATTTTTCACTTAATGATTCGCTCACCATGGCACATTCCATGATATCGATCCCGCCTTCTTTGTCAATAAAGACACGTAAGTACCGATTTTTTCCTTCTTTCACAAACTCTAAATCAACTAACTCAAAATTATTTTCATCTAATATGGGCATTACCAGATCGGTCACAGTTTCAACGACTGTACTCAACAGCTATCCCCTCCTTTATCATCTTTGAACAACTCATTGCCATAAAAAGAGTGAGGGAAAAAACAACCCTCACTCACGCGTCTAGTATCAATACTTTTATAATGTATCATAAAAACATTATAAAATCAAGCTTTCCTGTCCGCCAGCTCTTTTGCTTAGCTGTTAGTGCAATTTTTCATCAACAAAATCGGGATCGATCATTTGATCCAAAGTATCAAAAGCATGCTGAAGTAGCTGTTGACTTGTCTTTAAAGCATCTTTTTCATTTCCTATCTTGATTGCTTTGCCAAAAGCAATGGTGATCTGTTTTCTTTTAAATAAGCCGCCAAAAGTCAAGGGTCCCTGATAGACTGCCGGTATGATCGGCAAGCCGGTTCTTTTAGCAATTAAAGCGGCACCAGCTTTTAAAGACGATTCATGTAAAGCTCCTCCAGGAAACATGATCAGACTATCGGAAGAATTTTTTAAATGATTAATCGGCTGTTTGATCGAGCTTAACTGCGGATGATCGCGATCAACAGCAAAGGCCTTGCCATGCCGGAGGAAAAAACCTAAGACCGGTATCTCAAATAATTCCTTTTTTGCCATGAAAATACAGCGTTTCGGCCATACTGCCAAGGCCAGATAAACAGCGTCCCATAAAGTCCGATGGGGTGCGATAACGATATAGTTACCCTTTTTTGGTAAATTATTGCGCTGTAGAATTTTTACTTTACCATTAATAAGCCAAGCAATGAATTGCAAGACATAACGTGCAAATGAATAAAACATACTGAAAACCTCTTTGGCTCTATTTTAACATATCTAGAAAAAAAGAAGAGGCTGGGACATATTTTCCAAGGACAATAAATCTCCGAACTTTTTAGGGTTGCTCCTGCACTCCATTGGGTTCTCGTCGCAAAAGACGAAACTTATGAATCGCAGTGTCTAATTTTTCGTGAATTATTGTTGGAAAATAATTATGTCCCAGCCTTTTCTAAAAAAATCTACACTCTGCTGTAACTACTAACATCAGCCACAATTGAATCGATCAGCATATCAGCTGACTGAACTTCTGTTTTCTTGCTGCCATAACGACGAACATTGACTGAGCCATCGGATATTTCTTTATCCCCAACGACTAGCTGATAAGGAACTTTCTGGGTTTGTGAAGCACGGATCTTATAACCCATTTTTTCATTCCGGTCATCCACTTCGATGCGCAAACCTTTTTCCTGCAGTCTTTCTTTCAACTCATAGGCATAATCGCCATGGATATCAACAGAAACGGGGATGATCGTTGCTTGAATAGGTGCTAACCATGTGGGAAAAGCTCCTTTGTAAACTTCTGTCAGATAAGCAACAAAACGTTCCATAGTTGATACGATTCCACGATGGATCACCACTGGACGATGAGTATTTTCCCCGTCCTCGCCTACATAAGTCAAATCAAATCTTTCTGGTAATAAGAAATCTAACTGAATAGTAGATAGTGTTTCTTCCATACCCAAAGCTGTTTTTACTTGAACATCTAACTTAGGACCGTAAAAGGCTGCTTCACCTTCTGCTTCAAAATAATCCAGGCCTAATTCATCCATGGCTTCTTTTAAAACCTTTTGGGCATGTTCCCACATAGCATCATCAGGAAAATATTTTGTCGTATTTTCAGGATCACGATAACTTAAACGGAAGCGATAATCGTTGATATTAAAATCTGCATATACAGACGTCATCAAGTCCAATGTACGTTTGAATTCATCTTTGATCTGGTCTGGACGGACAAAAGTATGACCATCGTTGAGAGTCATTTCACGAACCCGTTGCAATCCTGATAAAGCTCCTGATTTTTCATAACGGTGCATTTGTCCTAATTCAGCGATCCGAATCGGTAATTCACGATAAGAATGCACTTCATTCTTATAAACCATCATGTGATGCGGACAATTCATAGGGCGTAAGACAAGCATTTCCCCATCGCCCATATCCATTGGCGGAAACATGTCATCATGGTAATGATCCCAATGACCAGAACGTTTGTAAAAGTCAACATTAGCCATAATCGGAGTATAGACGTGCTGATAACCAAGGCTGATCTCTTTGTCGGTAATATAGCGTTCAATCACTCGACGGATGGTTGCTCCTTTTGGTAACCAGAAAGGCAAACCAGAACCCACTTCAGGTGACAACATAAACAGACCCAACTCTTTACCGATTTTACGGTGATCGCGTTCCTTGGCTTCTTCTCTTTGTTTAACAAAAGCCTTTAGGTCCTTCTTGTCAAAGAAAGCCGTACCGTAGACTCTTTGCATCATTTTATTATTGGAATCTCCACGCCAATAAGCGCCGGCAACTGATAATAATTTGAAGACTTGGATCCTGCCGGTAGAAGGAACATGCGGTCCACGGCACAAATCAACAAAGTCCCCCTGCTGATAAACAGTGATAGTTTCATCTGCAGCAAGATCATTGATCAGCTCAACCTTATAAGGATCATCAGCAAATAAATCAAGAGCCTGAGCTTTACTTACTTCTTTACGGACGATCGGCAAATTTTCTTTGACGATTTTCATCATTTCGGTTTCAATAGCCGGCAGATCTTCTGCTGCTATCGGATTTTCACCATTATCTGCATCGTAATAAAAACCACTATCAATCGCCGGCCCTACACCAAAATGAATCTGTGGATACAAATGGCGCATCGCTTGAGCCATCAGATGCGCAGTCGAATGACGTAAGATTTCCAGTGCATCTTCGTGATCAGGCGTCACTACTTCAATACTGCCATCTTCAGTGATGGGCTGGCTCAAATCAAGTAATTCCCCATTGACTTTACCTGCCAGAGCTTTTTTTGCTAAACTTTTACCGATATTTTCAGCGACTTCTTTAGTCGTTACTCCAGATTCAAATTCCTTTACAGCACCATCTGGAAATGTTAGTTGAATCATTCTTCTTCCTCCTTCAAATTTCTGATGAAAAAAATAACGTCCTAATGCCTTGCGACACTAGGACGATTTTTCGTGGTTCCACCTATTTTCAAACACAAATTAACTTTGTGCTCCTTCTTCGTTATAACGGAAACGACCGCCCTTGTTTCAACAAGAGTTTTCAAAAGGGGTCCATTATCTGTCTTCTTTTAGAAAAGTTTCAGCCAGACTTTTCCTCTCTATAAAAAGAATCATCAAATAAGGTTATCTTTCTCATCAATCAATTATGTTTTCATTTAACCACTTCTACCGTGAAGATGCAAGTAGTTAGACCATTTTTTATTTATTAAGTTTACCATTTAAATATTCCTGCAAAACAACCGCCTGATTATGCTGTTGATCTTTAGCACTATAGATCAAAGTGACATTTGCGTAATTTAGCCATGTTTTAATTTGTTCAATAAAATTATCCAGCTCATCATTTTGCTCTAATTCTTTTTGGTATTCCTTTTTAAACCAGGAAAATTTTTGGGGATCATGACCGAATTTCTTGCGTAACTGGCTAGTAGGAGCTAGCGATTTTTCCCACAAATCAAGTGCTAGCTT
The DNA here is from genome assembly GCA_035300805.1 of Tetragenococcus sp. Classification (GTDB taxonomy): domain Bacteria; phylum Bacillota; class Bacilli; order Lactobacillales; family Enterococcaceae; genus Tetragenococcus. Next base: position 7,344 of record DATGVB010000120.1, read on the forward strand.
CTCTTTCTTTATTCCTCTTGGCCACATCCGATCGACCAGTACTCTTTTTCCATCATTAGCATCGACAGCTTCATAAGCACGCTTTATCAATAAATTTCCCATAATTTTCTCACCTCTTTATTAGCTTCAGTATAACTTACATGATAAAATAATTGCAAAAAAGAACAAAAAGGAGATAATCATGGATTATTTAACTATTTATAAAGAATTACTTTCCATTGCCCAAGCCGGTCTGCAGTATGGTAAAGATCCATTTGATCAAGACCGTTATCAAAAGCTAAATGACTTGGCTTTAACTTTAATTGCTGATCTCGGTAATGAACCCAGAGAAGCAATCGACTCCCTATTTTCCCAGGAGATCGGTTATCAGACCCCCAAAACTGATGTTCGTGGCTGGATTTACCGAAATGAAAAAATCTTATTAGTGCAGGATCGTCAGAGCAAAGAATGGTCTTTACCCGGCGGATATGCTGATGTGGGTCTGACTCCCAGAGAAAATGTTGAAAAGGAAGTTCTCGAAGAAACGGGTTTAAAGGTCCGGGCCAATGAACTAAAAGCTGTCTTTGACACCAATTTACGCAAAGATATCCCCCAGACTTTTCAATATTATAAATTAGTCTTTAACTGTGTCGCTATCAAAGGACAATTCAATGCCAATCTAGAAACTTCTCAGGCCCAGTATTTTGCAATCGATGATTTACCTGAATTATCTGTAAAGCGTACCACTAAAGAACAGTTAAAAATTCTCTTAAAACAAGTAGATCAAACTTATTTTGAATGAGTTGTAGAACAATTGACTAAAAAAACGAGACTGGGACATATTTTCCAACGGCAATAAATTTCCGAACTTTTTAGGATTACTCCTGTGCTCCAGTGGGTCTCATAGCAAAAGACGAAACCTTGATGCATCGTAGTACCTAATTTGTCGTGGATTATTGCTGGCAAATAATTATGTCCCACTCTCGGCTTTTTTAAGCTTCTTCTAACCAAATTTTCGCATTTGTAACTTCATCATAAGTAACGCGTTCATCCTCTGACCACATTTGGGTAACTTCGGCGTCATTGTTATCAAATAAACTAAAAACACGACGATAGTCTTCAAGAGGAATTTCAGGATCATTTCTCCCCATAGTCAGATACACCTGTACTTGAGAGAAATCAGGTTTTTGTTCCAATTCAACAGGAAAATTAGGGTGCAGTAAAATTGCCTGATGGATAGGAAATTGATTGACTAATAACTGAATAGCAATATTAGCACCATTGTCATAGCCGACAAAAACACAATCAGACAGAGAAAATTCATATTGTTTAGCTGCTGTCTGAATGAATTCAGCCAATTCTTTAGCTTTGGCCTGCAGGTCTGCTAAATTATAAATCCCCTTCTCATCTGCTTGATTAAAAAATATATTTTTCCCATCTTTTTCTACCGAACCGCGAATTCCCAAAAGAGAAGCCTCTGGATCCATAATTTCTGCAATATTTACTAAATCGTGTTCATTTCCACTCGTGCCATGCAATAAAACCAAGACACGGACGCCCTTTTTCTTAAAAATATGTTCCATACTCTTTGCTCCTAATCTGAATATTTCCATATTGTAAGCCATATCCTTTTGCTTACAACTTAATACTAACAAATGAGAGCAGTTCTCGTCTTATAATCTGTTTGTGATTTATTTCATTTGCTTGAATAGTTATTAATTACAAGAAAAGATTGATAAATAAAGAGAAATTGGCAGTAAATTGGAGAGAACTAGTGCCAATACTTTTGAGACTGGCACCATGTCGGTCCGGTTTACTGCCAATTAATGAGAAAATCCTTCTATTTTTAAGCTATTTACTTCTTTGCGTCTGTATGGCCTGTCGAATCGTTTCATTTACTAAAACAGCTTGTGCATCTATGATTGGATAAGTTGTATTTTTTACACTTTCTTGAACTAAGGAAAGCTCAGTACATCCTAAAAGCATCACATCACAGTGATAAGTGCAAGTCATTTCTGCTAGAATTTTTTCATACAGGCTCTTATCAATAAAATTATTTTCTTTTACATCATGATAAATCAGATGCATAATTTCTGCTTGTAGATCTACACTCGGCAAAACTACTTCAAGTTCATTGAACTTTTCGATTTCACGGCTATAAATTTCTGTAGCAATCGTTCCTTTAGTCGCCAATAAACCCACGCGGATCTTCTTATTCATTCCTGATTGAGTCTGCAGGATCGCTTTAACAGCAAGCCTTGGCATATGCAAAATTGGGATGTCTGTGAGTTTTTGCATATCATCATAAAAATAATGAGCAGTATTGCAAGCCAGGACAAAAAAATCCGGCTTTAATGGTGCGATCTGCTTAACATCTGCCTGCAAAACTGGACCTGGATCTGTTTTTGACTGATCTAGGATAAAAGCTGTCCGATCTGGCATAGTGGCATGATTCAGCATTAAATAATTAAAATAATCCTGATCGGAAGTCACATCTGGAGTACGTTCATTTAAAAGGTGGACAAAGCTCTCTGTGGCCATCGTCCCCATACCGCCAAGAATAGTAAAAAAGTTTTTCATCTGACCTACTTCTTTCTGAAGTATTTTTTATATCTGTCATGATACAAATAAAAGATCCGTTTGACAAGCAGATATCGTTTCAAATTCATATCTTCTTTGTAATATAAAGTATTGCCATATTCTTTTTCTCTGATGTATTGTAAAGCACGGTCTTTATCAGGTCCTGCCACGATATACTTTTGCAAAAGTTTTTCCGGCACACCGATCCACAACTTATTTCCTCTGGCAAAAGTAGTTTCGGAAAACGGAGTATCTAAAACGTAATCGTTAACCAGATAACTAGCTAAATTATAGCCTCCTAGAGTCACACAATAACTGCTCCTGCCTTGACGTAAATTGATCTCAAATAATTTATACTCGCCGTCTCTTTCGTCATACTTCATATCAAAGTTAGCAAAACCAGTATATTCAATTTTTTCTAAAAAGACTTTTATCTGCTGAAAGACCTTTTCATTATAATCTGGCATGATCACCACATAATTTCCTACTGCTTCCGGAGTCGGATCTTCCAATAAAGGATGACCTAAATACATCATCCGGACTTGATGGTGCTGATCCACATAGGCATTTAACACACGCATTTTAGAGTCATCACCGGGGATAAAGTTCTGGCAGATCATCTCAGAAGTATATCCATTTTGATACACTTTAGCTAAAATTTCATCAAATTCTTCCTGACTGTCAATAATAAAAGCCTTCTTGCGACCTGCAAAATCAATGTCTAACCATTCCACGCTATCCGAAGGTTTCAAAGCAACAGGAAAACCAAAGGGAACTTCAATCTGCCCTTTTTTCTGATACATTGCTTTACTAATAATCAAAGTATCGGGATAAGACAGCCCATACTTTTCACAAGTCTGATAGAAAGCCGCTTTATTTTCTAAAATCTCCTGCTTTTTGGCATCCACAGTCGGGCAGACAAAACGCTTGGAAAGTTCTTCTTTATTACGTGCGATCAACTCAGTATAGCCATCACCACAAGGCACTAATATTAAAGTCCGAGGATCATCTTTATAATCGGCCATTAATTCTCGCATGACTTTCATAAAACCCTCAGCCTCTGAAAAGCCCGGGTGGCTGTGAACATTTACGATCTTACTGAATTTTGTCGGTGATAACTGAGCGGCTCCGTGGGCTTCAGAAATAGTGCCATAAGCCTCATGAAAAGAGCGGGCCATACCGTAAACATTAATATCACTGCCCAGTAAAATCGGCAAGAATTTTTTATTTAATTGAGTATCCATCTGATTTCACTTTCTTTCTAGAAATATCTTCTTAGATAATTTTTATTTACTTATTCTTTTTTAGTATAGGGGAAAAAAAATTATGTGTCTACTTTTTACCTGATTTCTTTTATAAGTATGCCAAACTATGCTATACTTTTATGACGTGATTTTTAATAGAAACTGGAGGCACGATTATGCAAGAGCGTCAGTTTGAAGAAAAACATTTAAGGTATACCA
>DATGVB010000121.1:0-2582 GCA_035300805.1 Tetragenococcus sp.
TGCCAATATTGATTTTGCCAAGATAGCTGAAGCTCAAGGTGCCGTGGGTTATACAGTAACTGAAATTGATCAGCTGGCAGATGTTTTTGCTAAAGCACAAAAAGATGAAAAAGCCGGTCGCGTGGTTGTGATCGATGCGAAAATTACTGAAGAACGTCCTTTGCCAGTTGAAGCTTTAAAAATAGATCCAAAATTGGTCTCACAAGAAGAAGTGGATACTTTCAAGAAACGTTATGAAGCAGAAGAGTTAAAACCTTTCGGTGAATATCTGAGTGCTGCTGGTTTAGAAGTTAAACAATATAAACGTTGATCATTTAATTTAAAAGGGCTGGGATTTTTCCCCAGTCCTTTTGTTTATGGCAAGTTTTTTGCCGGTTAATTTACTGCTAATAACGATAAGTTAAAATCTCCTTAATAAAGCTTTGTCTAAATGATAATATACTAAGAAATAAGCAAAATAATAGCCTTTATACAGTATTCTCGTTACAATCAAGGTGAATAAGGCAAATGCCTGAATTTAGGAGGATATATAATCAAAATGGACGCTAAGACCAAAGTTGCTGCAGGCCTGTTAGGTATTTTAGTATTTTTTTCGACACCCGTTTTTTCGTTGCTGCTAGGATCAGCTGTAATTTGTTACTTATCCAAAAGAAAAAAGTTAAGCTTCTAAATAAAAAGAGATTGGAAAATAATAAAATATCCAATCTCTTTTTATTTATTTGCGCAAATCGTCTAAAAATTGTGTTTTGTTAGTCGTGTGTTCGTCTTTTTGTTTAATGATTTTTGCCGGAGTACCAGCGACTACAGCTTTTTCAGGAACATCTTGGGTAACTACAGATCCTGCTGCCACGACAGCATCTGCTCCTATATGCACCCCTTCTAGGATCACTGCATTAGCGCCGATTAAGACGTTATCTTCAACTATGACAGGAGCAGCTGAAGGGGGTTCTAAGACTCCTGCTAAGACCGCTCCAGCTCCAATATGAGCTCTTTTCCCTACAGTGGCCCGAGCACCCAGAACGGCTCCCATATCGATCATACTTTCTTCACCAACGACCGCTCCAATGTTGATGATCGCACCCATCATGATGACTGCATTTTTTTCAATAATTACTTGCTCACGAATGATTGCACCAGGCTCGATCCTCGCATCGATATTAGTCAGATCGAGCATAGGTACTGCAGAATTACGGCGGTCATTTTCCAAATAGTAATTAGTAATAATCTTTTTGTTGCGGCTTAAAAATTCTTTCATCGCCTGACTGTCAGCAATTGCGACGTTGCCAAATAATTGTACGCCGCTTGCGTCTAATTGTTGTAACTCTCCTGCTAAATAAGCCTTTACAGGTGTCTCTTTTTTTGCATTTTTGATAAATCTGGCTAGGGCATAGGCGTCAGTGAATTGTAAATCAGACATTTGCTCACCTCTTTAGTTTAATAAGTCATGCATTGTGTACATTCCTGCTTTTTGCTGCTCGATGAATTTTGCTGCCTGGAGGGCACCATTGGCAAAAATCTCTCTAGAAAGAGCCGTGTGTTTCAATTCCAATATCTCATCATTACCGGCATAAATCACTGTGTGTTCGCCTGGGATCGTTCCGCCGCGAACGGCGTGAATGCCCATCTGACCAAGATTATTCTTATTTTCATTGCCTGAACGACCGTAAATATATTCTTTTTTAGAGTGGCAGACTTCGTTGATCCGATCGGCTAATAAAAGTGCCGTTCCACTAGGTGCATCTTTTTTTCGCCGGTGGTGTTTTTCCACAATCTCGATATTAAAATCAGCTTCCAAGGCAGGTGTGATTTTTTGCAAAGCTTCAATCAGCACATTGATACCTAAAGACATATTAGCTGAATAGAAAATCGGCAGTGACTGGCTGGCAGTTTGTAGCGCTTGTTGAGTTTTTTCAGATAAGCCGGTTGTAGCACAGACCAGTGGGATCTTTTTGTTTGTTAGCTGTGTTAGTAAGGCAGTCAGACTGTTTTCATGTGAAAAGTCGATGATTACATCACCAGCTTCTTTTACAGCTGCTAAGTTCGGATAAACCGGAAAATCGGCAGTTTGTTTTTGACGATCAATTCCTGCAATTAAAGTGGTATCAGGAAAGTCATTAATTGCTTGTTGGACAACTTTTCCCATCTGACCGAAACAGCCGTTTAAAATAATTCTAAGCATTACAAACCTCCTTATAAAAGCCCGTAGTCAGTCATCAGTTTTTTTAATTTGTTTATAGTATGATCCTCGGGTTCAGCTAAAGGCAAGCGATAATTTAAAGAACATTTTCCCATTAAGTAAACTGCAGCTTTGATTGGTACTGGATTGACTTCGGAAAAAATTGCCTGGATCAAAGGCAGCTGTCTCAATTGTGTTTGCCGGGCTATTGCGGTTTTGCCGCTTAAAAAATCTTTGACCATCTTGGCGGTTTCATGGGGTAAAATATTGGAAATGGTTGAAATGACCCCACTTCCGCCGACTGCAAGTAGTGGTAAAACCTGGTCGTCATTGCCGGAATATAAAGTAAATTCATCATCCACTAACTGGGCAATTTCAACGATTTGAGAAATATCGCCACTAGCTT
>DATGVB010000122.1:0-3667 GCA_035300805.1 Tetragenococcus sp.
CTCACGTCGACCAGCAGACGGCCGCTATGGTGAAAATCCTAATCGCTTGTACCAGCACCATCAATTGCAAGTAGTGATGAAACCTTCACCTGAAAATATTCAAGAACTCTATTTACAAAGTTTCGCACTGCTGGGTATTGATCCTTTGGAACATGATATTCGTTTTGTAGAAGATAACTGGGAAAATCCTTCAATGGGCTGTGCCGGTGTGGGCTGGGAGATCTGGTTAGATGGTATGGAAATTACGCAATTTACTTATTTCCAACAAGTTGGCGGTCTAGCCTGTCAGCCGGTAACTTCTGAATTGACATACGGTTTGGAACGTCTAGCTTCTTATATTCAGGAAGTCGACAGTGTTTTCGATTTAGAATGGTCAGCAGGCGTGAAGTATGGTGAAATCTTTAAACAGCCTGAATATGAGCATTCGCGCTATTCATTTGATCTAAGTGATCAGGCGCTGTTACTTGATAACTTTAATAAATTTGAAGCAGAAGCTAAACGCTGCATTGCTGAAAGCTTAGTTCATCCAGCCTATGATTATATTTTAAAATGCAGTCATAATTTTAATTTGCTTGATGCCAGAGGAGCTGTTTCAGTTACCGAGCGGGCTGGTTACTTAGCCCGGATCCGCAATATGGCACGTCAAGTAGCCAAGCTGTTTGTCGCAGAACGTAAGAAACTAGCTTATCCATTACTCGATCGCAAGGCTGCTGAGGAACTGCTGAAGGAGGAAGACGAATGAGTGAAAACTTATTAATTGAAATTGGACTAGAAGAAATGCCAGCGCATGTGGTAGCCCCTAGTATCCGTCAATTGGAAGAAAAAACCAGAAATTTTTTACACGAACAAAGACTTGACTTTGAGTCGATCAGAACTTTTTCGACGCCGCGCCGTTTAGCTTTAGAGGTTGTCGCAGTGGCCGATAAACAAGCAGATATTAAAGAAGAGGTCAAAGGACCAGCGAAAAGGATCGCTTTAGACAAAGCAGGAAATTGGAGTAAAGCCGCCCAAGGATTTGTCCGCGGTCAAGGTGCGACAGTCGACGATATTACTTTTAAAGCCTTTAAAGGTGAAGCTTATGCCTATGTTAATAAACACATCATCGGACTTGCTGCCAGCGAAATTTTGACAGGTCTAAAAGAAGTCATTACGAGTCTGACTTTTCCGGTAACTATGCATTGGGCCAATTATAACTTTGAATATATCCGTCCGATCCACTGGTTAGTGGTTCTGTTAGGTGAGCAGGTGGTACCTTTTGAAATATTAGATGTCAAAACAGATCGCTATACTTATGGTCATCGTTTTCTAGGAGAAAAAGTCAGCTTAGAAAATGCCAGTCAATATGAGACAAAACTGGCAGAACAATCCGTTATTGCTGACGCAGATAAACGCCAAAAAGAAATTGTTGATCAGATTAAGCAATTAACCGCAAATAAAAAATGGCAAGTGGACTTAGATGCTGATTTATTAGAAGAAGTCACCAATCTAGTGGAATATCCCACAGTCTTTGTCGGTGATTTTGCAGAAAAATATTTAACGATCCCCGATGAAGTTCTGATCACTTCAATGAAAGAACACCAGCGTTATTTTGATGTAAAAGATCAAAAGGGTAAGTTATTGCCGCACTTTATTTCCGTTCGTAATGGCAATGATGTTAAAATTGAAAATGTCATTTCCGGTAATGAAAAGGTACTGGTAGCGCGTTTAGAAGATGCGGACTTTTTCTATCAGGAAGATCAGAAAGTTGCAATTAGTGATTATGTTGAAAAACTAAAAAATGTCACTTTTCATGAAAAAATCGGAACGATGTATGAAAAAATGCAAAGAGTTAAAACTGAAGCTAAAATCATCGGTGAACATGTCGGCCTTAAACAGGAAGAGCTGGCTGATTTAGAGCGGGCAGCCGAGATTTATAAATTTGATCTAGTCACTGGGATGGTAGATGAATTCCCTGAATTACAAGGGATCATGGGTGAAAAGTATGCCTTGCTACAAGGTGAAAAGCCAAGTGTTGCCCAAGCAATCCGCGAACATTATATGCCGATCTCCAGCGAAGGCGACTTGCCAGAATCTAATGTGGGTGCTGTTTTGGCCATTGCTGATAAATTAGATAGTCTGCTGTCGTTCTTTGCAGTGGGACTAAAACCAAAAAGTTCGAATGACCCGTATGCTTTAAGACGACAATCTTATGGTATCGTCAGAATTTTAGCGGATAAAGGCTGGTCTTTCCCGTTTGTAACTTTACAACAAAAAATAGAGCGGGTAATTGACCAGAATGAAGCTTTTTATGGTATTCATTTAGAAGATGAACAAAAAGAAGTGGGGAATTTCATCAAAGATCGTTTACGTCAGTTTTTTGTCAGCAAAGGAATCCGCTATGATGTGATCGATGCGGTTATCCAGGCTGAACAAGAAGACGTTCACCATCTATTTGAATCGGTTGACACTTTAACAAAACACTTAGATGATGTTGACTTTAAACCATCGATCGAAGCTTTGACACGGGTTATAAACCTAGCCCAAAAAGCCGAAAAAAACGTGCAGGTAGATCCTGATCTATTTGAAAATGAATCTGAAAAAGCTCTATACCAAGCTGTTACTGCACTAGAAAATAAATTTGCAGATCAGACTGTAAGAGAAAATTATACAGAATTGATCGCATTAAAACCTTTGATCAAAGACTACTTTGATCAAACAATGGTAATGGTCGATGATACCGCAGTGCGCAATAACCGTCTGGCATTATTACTGAAAATTTCTAAAATGGCGATGACAGTCGCCAGTTTAAACAATTTAGTTACAAAATAAAAAAATGGAGTCAGGCATTTGCCTGTCTCCATTTTTGTACAGCTATATGGACGCTAGATCGGCAAACGAAGGTCCAAATATTACTTATGCTGGTTCTAGCCGTTTCGTTTGTCAATTTGCTCAAAATACTGTTTTTTATCAATAAACCATGCTTCAAAAGGAAGGGCCTTATTATAATAACAAGATCCTTTCTTATTCCTTATTTTTAACTCAAACTGTTTTTTTAATACTAGTCTGAGGTAGCGTTCATTGCCCTCTTCACCCATAAAAAGCAGCAGTTCTCTGCGGGTCAAGGCTTTGTGATGCATGATTACACCATATTCACAGACTGTTCAAGCACATTCCTTGGCTTCTAAATGGCCGCAATTGCAGCATTTTAAACTGAATTTTTCAAAATAAACATTAAAGCTACCGCATTTGCAACAATGGAAACCTTTCTTCATTGTATGAAAGCGTTCATCAGAACAGTGTTCCTGACTGCGATAGGGTGTTACCTGATAGCGCTGAATGGTACTTTCACAGTGATGGCTGACAAGCGGGCTGTAGTTGATTATTTAAGTGCGTCAGCCATGCTTGAATTTGATTAAAAGTGACGATATGAATAGGCGCTTCATCTTGTAAAATAATCTGTGCATCAGGGTCAATAAAAATAATATGGTCTTTTAGCTGAATGTCAACCTGAAAATCATTCATCATTTTTTTCGTGATACTTAGAGCTCGGTTCATCTGTTCAAAAAGATTATAGGTTTCTTTAAACCAGCAACTCTGATGATAACAGTAATTTCCCTGATATTTTTTGACGTCTACAAAGTGTAGCGTATCAGCGCTGATGAAACATTTGTCCATCTGAAATAAATTT
>DATGVB010000123.1:0-9255 GCA_035300805.1 Tetragenococcus sp.
ATCTGCCCTTGTGCTTTGGGATCGGCTAACAAATCATACCAGTCAAATCTCATCCGATTGAAAAACCAGGTGAATTGCCGCTTGGCGTAATGACGCGAATTTCTTTTAATCAAATCTGCAGTCTCCTCTAAACTTTGTTGATCCGTAAAATAAGGCAAAAATTCTTTATAACCAATTCCATGGGCAGCTTGCACATCAGGATAGTCTCTAATTAATTCTGCCTCTTTGATCAGACCTGCTGCCAGCATCTGATCCACTCTTTGGTTGATCCTCTGATACAATAATTGACGGTCGCACTTCAGACCGATAAGAAAAGCATCATAAAGTCTGTCTGGAATTTCTTCTGGTGCTAAGATACTATGTCCGCTTGTCTCCATCACCTCAAGTGCCCGGATCACTCTGCGCTGGTTATTCATGTGAATTTTATCAGCTGCCAGCGGATCTTTTTCTTTTAAAAGAGCGTATAAAGCTGCTTTCCCATAATTTTCTGCATAATTTTCATATTTTTGCCGTACACTATGATCCGTTTCATCAGTTGTTCCAAAACGATAGTCATACAACAAGCTTTGTAAATAAAGTCCGGTTCCACCAACCACAATAGGAAGCTTTCCTCTTTGGCTGATTTCTTCGATCTTCTGACGAGCCTGTCGTTGAAAATCAGCTACTGTATAAGGTTCATTGAGTTCGCAAATATCAATCAGATGGTGAACAATTCCTTCTTTTTCTGCCTCAGTTACCTTAGCAGTCCCAATATCTAATTTACGATAGATCTGCATCGAATCACCACTGATGATCTCGCCACAAAATCTATGTGCTAGTTGAATACTCAAGGCAGTTTTGCCTACTGCTGTTGGACCAGCAATTACTATTATCTTCTTCATTTTTTCCCTTGGTTTCTCTTTTTTAAAGCCAGCATTTTTTCTGGATCATTCGTAAAAATACCGGCTACATTCATTGCCATAACTTTTTTTAATGTCTCTTCGTCATCGACGACCCAAGGGCGTACATCAATCGGATAATCAGGTACTTCTGCATCATGCGTTAAAGCCCAATCAATTCTGGGATGGATTCCCTTGACAAAGCTACTTTCTAAAGCTTTAGTTGCTGCAGCTTCAGAATCTTTCATCACTAAATCCAAACGTGTATTGCGATCTATCTGATAAACTCGTTCTAAGGTTTCAATATTTAAACTTGAATACCAGTAACTAAAAGGCCAATCATGACTACTCATGAAACTCACTACTTTTTCTTCGATTGAGAGATAAGCTTCTCGATTCGTTTTAAATTCTATCTCTAAAATCCCTCGAAAATCTTTAGCCACTAGTAGATCTGTCACTTCTTTTAGCGTAGGTACTCTTGTCGATCGGTAAGAAGCATCAAACCATTCACCTGCATTCAATTCTTTTATTTCGGCTAAAGTCTTGTTTTTAATTGCACCTTTACCGTTGGTCGTACGATTGACTTCTTCATCATGCATCACAATAACTTCATCATCTTTTGTCAACTGTACATCTAACTCGATACCATCTGCCCCAGACCGGACTGCCTCTGCAAAAGCAGGTAAAGTATTTTCGGGCCTCAGTTCACTGGCTCCTCTATGAGCAAAAATTTTCATTCATCTCACTCCAATCAGCGTTATTGTACCACGGAAAACACTATCAGACAAAAAGAAGGGAACTGAGTGAAACATAAATATTTTTTCAACACCCATTCAAGAAAAATAAAAGCCTGCACTTCAGTAGTTTTTTTATAACGAAGATTTACTGGAGCATAGAAACAATTCGAAAAAATTCAGGAATTTATTATGCTAAAAAAAATGTTCTGATCTCCACAAAAAATCAAGTTATCTTTCCTGTGAAAAACCAAAATTCTGATGAATAAAGTTCTGTATTCGAAAAATCGACTGTTTAGTCGGTATGCTTTCCCAATATAAGATCTTTTTCGGATCAAAATCAATATGCTCGTATTTGCGATCCGTAACCACTAGATCTGTATCCTTATTGATCGTCCCGCTTACATCCACATCAATATCCATTCCCTGAAAAGCGCGGTGCTTGATAATTCCTGTAAACTCCTCGCCAAAGACAGACAAGACACAGATAGACAGGTTTTTCCTTTTTTGCTTTATATACTGGCCAATCAGAAACCGATAATTTTCTTCCAAAAAATCCTTATTTTTCAAAAGTATCGGATGTCTTTCGTATAATTGTTTAAAAAGATATTCGGCCTGCGGAGTTACTTCTGGATGCAGATAGATCGAGGAACTCAAATCAATACCACTCAGACTTCCCGCCCCTTTAAAAGTCAATGCCTTTACATGCTTATGCACAAGATTTGTGTAAAGTAGACTGTATTCTTCAGCAGATGCATTCATAGAAAAATTCTGATAGACCATTTGAAACCATTGATTCGTTATTTCAACAGCCTGCAGCTGATGTGTCTGACAGTAAAAAAGCAGATCTCCCACAGTTTTATTGTCCTTCAAGTGATATTCTTCTGCAAAAAGAAAGACATAAAGAAAAGCATTTTCCGACTTGGCCTGCATCTTCGTTGCTTTAGGAACAAATTTAGCAAACAAGGGTTTCAGCAGCTGATCAAAATAATCAAAATTAGGGTTGTCCTTCAAAATTTCATGTCTTAAAATAGCAGTCGGTATAAAGTGCCCTTGCTGAATACGGCTCATAAAGACAGCTAAATCATACAGAATTTTTTCTTTTTCGACAAAACCTAATTTTTTCCCCCTTATGAGTTCGATAGGTTTGATCAGTTTTTTCAAGGACTGGCGGGAAATATTTGGAAAAGGCCATTTAATCCCGCTATAGGAGTACCAGAAAAATTCTGAATAGAAAAAGCGTAACTGTCTCTCATTGCCAGCCAGTTCAGCTTGTTTATTCGTCACAAATTTCAGATCGAAATTTTTTAAAAGTTTGTTCTTACTACTGAGTTTCTTATAAAGTGAATTATAAGAAACAAAATGCTTTTTGGCAAAATCTTTCAAATTAATAGAACCCGAGTGAAATATTTCGACTAAGGCCTGATAATTTAAATTTTCTTCTAAATAATTCAAAAAGATTTGATGGATAGAATAGTCTGTATTCACAACAAAGTAAACCGTTGCTTTTTTTGTTTTCAGCTCAGCTTCTGTCAGCTGCCATTCTTGGAATTTTTCTTGAATTTCTTCAACGTCACGAAAGATAGTAGGACGACTTACATGTAAACGTCGGCTTAATTCTTCAAAACCAAGACCATCTTCTTTATTTAAGGTGATGAGCAACTCAACTTTTCTACGTGTATTACTATCTAAGAAGTTTCGCATATAATCGTTTTTTCCCTCCTCTTCAAATATCCTGATACAGCTGACAAAAAAATTAAAGACCACTATAAGAAGTATTTGCTCTGAGTACAGACGGTTCTATCAGCGTATACAGACCTTTCTATGGTGAAAAATTCAGTGCAAATGCTTCCCTGCCTATCTTGGAATTCACAAAAAGATGTGCTCATTACTATAGGATAGTTTTTTTTACCACATAATAATTGTGTCGGTAATTCTTTTCCCGCATCGTCTTTTAGAGGAGAATACGCATCCAGTTCTCAACAGACAGATATTCATCGAGTCCTGCTATGATCTACTTTTTTTCCGTAGTCAAATCTATCGTATCAAAAAGAGATCTGATTGCTGCCAAAAATCAATATCAAAAACAGCGGTTAAAGTAACTCGAGACTGTTTAGCAGTGAAATCATCACTGTCTACTTTCTGCACAGAAGAGGTAAACACCCCCAGGTTCTTGGAAATCAGCGTGATATTAGCTGTTGTTTTCTGAGTGGTAAGGTCCACATCCCCTGTATTATTAAATTTAAAGCTACCACTTTTATCAATATAAATCAAACCAATATCTTCATAAAATTTTACAATCAATTCTAAAGATCCCGCTTTCATCGATGATAAAGTTACTATCCGGTTTTGTACCGATAACACTGCTTGCAAGTTTCCGACGAGAAGTGCTGCTGGTTCGCACGGTATTCCCCTAAAGGCAAACCCCCTGTATTTTTAACGTAAACGTTTTTAACATAATTGTTGTTTTATCCTTTCTGATAGATTCACTGTTGTTGAATCTATCAAAGAAGTACATAGACATACTTGAAATCTCAGCAAAACATTCAGACCTAGCAATTTACCTTTCTTTCTTCTTGTATAATTTCTTTATAACAACTTTTGTTAACACAGTCTATCTTACAGAAAGATTCATTTCGTTTTTTATATATTTTTTTAATTTTTCTGCAATTAAAATAAATTTATTCTAGTTAAAGTTTGTTTGAGTGCTAATCAAATCAAGCTTTCAGAAAAATATATTATCATTTGCCAACTTTTAGTTAGATTGACGAATGAAATGTTTCTAAGTAAGCTTTATCACAAGAGGCCTCGAACATTTTATAATCAAATGGAGGAGATCTATGAAAAAAATATTTTTTGTTATTCTTACACTGATCACCTTTATGACAGGGGGAATTGTTTCAGCTGATGAAAGTCCTATTGATTATCAGGTAAGAGCGCAATTGCCTGATAACCAAAAAACGAAAGACAATACCTATTTCGATCTTCAAGTAAAACCTGGAGAAAAACAGACGATCACCATTGAAATTAAAAATTTGGGCTCCAAGAAAAAACAGATGGTGGTGGAGGCTAATAATGCAACTACCAGTGATGGTGTCACCATTTCCTATAGTCGGACAAAAAATCCCTTGCTGAGCTCACCCGGATTTTCACAGATGATCTCTAAGGACCAGCAAAAACGACTTATTGAAGTCAAACCTAAAGAGAGCAAGGTGGTTGCTTTTGATCTGACTTATCCCAAAAAAACTTTTTCAGGCTATGTTTTAGGTGGAATCCATCTTTATGAACAAAAACAGGAAAACTCTGAAAAAAAAGACGGCATCAGCTTTCAAAATCAGTTTGCTTATTCTATTGCGGTAAAATTACAGATGAAAGACCAGAAATTAACCCCTCAGCTTGATTTGGGAAATGTGAAAATGACGACAGAAAATAGTCACCCTATTGTCCAGGCACAATTAAAAAATCCCGTTGCTACCATGATCAATGATTTGAATATTGAAGCAGAGATTTCTAAAAAGGGAAAAACAGTTGAAAATTTCCAATTTGAACAGGGAAAAGTAGCACCAAATTCTCAATTTCATCTAACCATCCCTTTAAGTCAAGGAAGTTTGAAACCAGGAACCTACCTCTTTTCTGGTCAGGCGACATCTGGAAAAAATCACTGGAAATGGGAAAAGAAATTTACTGTTTCAAATAAAAATTATCACAATGCTGAAAAAGAGAATGTTGAAAAAACTTCAAGCCACTGGTTATGGATCTTCTTAGGAATAATTGTGATTCTAATGGTTTTACTGTTACTATTTATTTACTTAAAAAAGAGAAAGAAGGATATTTCATGAAAAAGAAAATGCTAATTGCAGGAATTTCAGGGCTATTGTTCAGTTCAGCTTTAATGATCAGTGTTCCTCAAGCCGTTCAAGCAGAAACCTCTGCTGCAACGGTCACTTTTACGGGTGATGATTCGACACCTACAGATCCTGTCGATCCAGACGACCCCGATGTAGACCCTACCGATCCAATCGATCCCGGAGATCCGGATAATCCTGGAACAAACACTCCGGGTCCTTTGAGTCTGGATTATGTTTCTAACTTTGATTTTGGTACGCACAAAATCGCAGCGACTACAAAGACTTATCAGCCACTAGCTGAAAAACCGCACATTCAGGTAACAGATAAACGTGGTACCGGAGCTGGCTGGGATGTACAGGCAAAAATATCTAAGATCTCATCTTCAGATAACCATGAACTAAGCGGTGCGACTCTTAAATTAGTGAATGCGAATGTCAAAACTCACAGCGCTAATAATAGCACTCCTCCATCAGCAGCTGATATCACTTTAAAAGACGATGATCAAAGTATCTTTCAAGCAGGTAGCGATCAAGGTTTAGGAACTTGGGTCGACAATTTTGATCGTGACAAATCCGTTCTGACCGTTTATGCCGGAACTGCTCGAGCAAAAACCTATACAGCGGACATAACCTGGACATTAACTTCAGGTCCTGTTTCCTAATAAAAATAATTCAAAATATTAAGATAGAGGCTAGCTAACATTTTTCATCATTGAAAATAGAAATCTAGCCTCTTATTTAATTTGAAAAAAAGGGGGGATTATTTTGCGATTTCAAAAGAAAATTTTCACTCTTTTCGTTATTGCCAGTCAATTTTTGACCAGCATGCCAACTGCTGTTTTAGCAAACGAAATAAAAACGAAAACCGATTCACTAATGACCGCAAATACCGATGAAGTTACTTCAACAACGACAACTGAAACTGAAAGTTCGACGACAAATTCCACTGAAACAAATGAATCCACAACTTCGTCTTCGGAAAGTCAGCCAGTCAAACCGGAAAAACCAGCAACGAATCGGCCAGTTCAAAATCCGGCTAATCCGCCGCGGCGGACAAAGGCTAAAAAAAGTCCTAAAAGGAATACTTTTCAATCAGTTCAATCTGCTGACAGTGAAGATAGCTCTCTCTCTGAAGTAAGTAATTCAGAAAAGAGTCTCCTTTTCATACCGGCACGAAATACCTGGGAATTTATCGACCTGATTGGTGAAGAGGCTCGCAAAGTTGGACAAGAAAATGATCTTTATGCCTCTGTTCTGATTGCTCAGGCTATCCTAGAATCCGGTAGTGGAAAAAGTAATTTAAGTCAGGCGCCTTATTATAATTTATTCGGGATCAAGGGAAGTTATAAAGGTCGATCAGTTGTACTACCAACTCAAGAAGACACCGGTAATGGCAGTCACTACTCTACTCAGGCTGTTTTTCGTCAATATAATAATTATAAGGAAAGCCTTGCTGATTACGCCCGGCTGCTTCTGAACGGCTTGCCTCAAAATAAAAACTATTACCAGGGAGTCTGGAAAAAATATGCCAAGAACTATCAGCAGGCCACTCTTTTTTTGACCGGACGCTACGCAACTGATACGCAATATAATCAGAAACTCAATGCCCTGATCCAGACCTATCAGCTGACTGACTACGATCAGCCACAAGATAAAAAAAAGAAAGACAGCGATTATCTCCAACCGGTGGCTAACAGTGTGATTTCTTCAAATTTTGGATCTCGAGCGGGAGAATTTCATCGCGGGATCGATTTTGCCGCAGCTAACGAAACTCCGATCCATGCTGCCAAAGAAGGACTTGTGATTCGTTCCGAATGGCATCCTTCCTGGGGAAATTATGTAGTGATCCTTCATCCGGATGGACTGACGACTTTATATGCTCACGCCAGTCGCAATGTGGTCAAAGTCAACCAGAAAGTAAAGCAAAAGCAAGTTATCTCTTATGTCGGCAGTACAGGAAATAGTACAGGCCCGCACCTGCATTTTGAAGTCAATCGCTCAACATCGCTTACCCAAAGCAGCCTGCTAGATCCATTGACAGTCTTGAAATAAGAAAACTGGGACATACATAAATATGTCCCAGTTTTTTTATAAAACTTTTGTAAAATAAGTCAGCGGCTCTTTACTTAGCTTTGCCATTTCATTTTTCTTTTCATAAATCATTTCAGTTAATTCGTCTGATAATTTTTCGACCAGCATACGTCCGCCTTTAAAAGTATAGCCTCCCATTTTAACAGTTTCTTCAGGAGAAAGAACAATTTTTCGCGTTCCGATCTGCTTAAAAAACTCTTCTAAAAAATAATTAGGCAGATAAAAGTTATTTTGTGCAGCAAAGGAATGAAGGTAGATATAATCATCCACAGTAATATAGCAATCGTCAAAGGCATCAAAGCTGACATATTCATCCATCATGACCACACGTTTATCCAGGATCTCAATAATTTTTTTATTTAACAAAACCAAGGTCTCGATTTCCTTGGCTTTATGTTCTAGTAAACGCTCTTTTTTTTTCTGTTGTTCTTCATAACGAAGACGCAGATTAAATATGACTGTTACTAAAACAGCCCCTACTAAAACTCCGAATAAGCCAGCTATAAACACCTGCACGACCCACAAGCCTCCTCTATTTTTTCTTTCTTATTTATCATAGCAAAATTTTGTCTTCCTAACAAGATAAAATATTTGACCTTTGCTGACCTTATGTGTATACTTACTCTTGTAAAATGTATTTACGATTTTAAGGAGGAAATAACAATGAACTTAATTCCAACAGTAATTGAACAATCATCTCGCGGAGAACGGGCTTACGATATTTATTCTCGTTTATTAAAAGACCGCATTATTATGTTGAGTGGCCAAGTCACCGATGATTTAGCAAACTCAATCATTGCACAACTACTTTTTTTAGATGCACAAGATTCTGAAAAAGATATCTATCTATATATCAACTCTCCTGGTGGTAGTGTAACAGCAGGTTTGGCTATTTATGATACGATGAATTTTGTCAAAGCAGATGTTCAAACGATCGTTATGGGTATGGCTGCTTCAATGGGCAGTTTCTTATTAACGGCTGGTAAAAAAGGCAAACGTTTTGCTTTACCAAATTCAGAAATTCTGATCCATCAACCTTTAGGTGGTGCACAAGGTCAAGCCACAGAAATCGAAATTGCTGCTAATCACATTTTGAAAACACGTGATCGCTTGAATCACATCCTAGCTGAACGTACCGGTCAACCACTGGAAGTCATCGAAAAAGACACGGATCGTGATAACTATATGACCGCCGAAGAAGCCAAAAATTATGGCTTGATCGATGAAATTATGGTCAATCGATAAAATTAAATTTTAATAGAATGACAGATAAAAACCAGGACATTGATAAAATCCCAATGTCCTAGTTTTTTTATTTTAAAATTTAGCTAGCAGACTACTTGACTTATTCCTGATTTGCAAACTGACTGTTGTAAAGTTTAGCATAAAAGCCATCTTTAGCAAGTAGACTTTGATGATTACCTTGTTCGACGATCGAACCATGATTCATGACTAAAATCAAATCTGCATCGCGAATCGTTGATAAACGGTGAGCGATAACGAAACTGGTTCGACCTTCCATCACCTTGTCCATAGCCTTTTGAATCAAGGATTCCAGACGCGTATCAACGGAGCTGGTCGCTTCATCTAAAATCAGAATTTCCGGATCAGATATTACTGCTCGAGCAATCGTCAATAATTGTTTTTGTCCTAAAGAAACATTATCTCCTTCAGCATTGATCATCATTTCATAACCTTCCGGCA
>DATGVB010000124.1:0-4869 GCA_035300805.1 Tetragenococcus sp.
ACAAGCTTTAATGGCATCGATTCCGGCCTGAGCATCTTCAAAACCTACTGCCTGATTTGTTTTGATGTTAAGTGCTTGAGCTGCCCGAATAAATATTTCCGGATCTGGTTTTCCTTTAGTTAATGTTTCCGGATCGACAATAGTATCAAAATCATCAAAAATCTCTAATTTTTTTAAGATAAAGGGAGCATTTTTTGAAGCTGAAGCAACTGCACAAGGTATTTTATGTTTCTTAACGTCGGTTAAAAAAGGTTTGAAACCTGGCAATAGATCACTAGGAGTTAGATCTTGCAATAAAGAGAGGTAATCCTCATTTTTTTTAGCCGCTAATACCGTTTTTTCACTTTGCGAAAAAATCTGTTCTTTTTTTCCGTAACGTAAAATTTTTTCTAGTGAATCCATTCGACTGATCCCTTTTAATTGCTCATTAAATTCTAGATCGATAGAGATACCTAGTGAACGAGCCAATTTCTTCCAGGCGATATAATGAAATTTAGCAGTGTCAGTTATAACGCCATCTAAGTCAAAGATAAATCCTTTTCTCATTTTCTTTCTCCTCCTGCATAAGGGATTTTTTTAAGTTGTCCGGCTGTTAAAGAAAATTCTTGCTGGTTAACTTGAATTACAGTATCTTTATCTGCTTTTATTTGAAGCGTTTCACGTGAAACAAATACATTAAAGTTTACTTTACGCACTGTCATGGAAAATTTTAAACTAGACCAAGCTTTAGGTAACTGCGGGTCAAAATGAATGATTTCCTGATGTAAATCTATTCCTGCAAAGGTCATCAGGGGAATATATAAAGTCGCCGCCATTACTCCAGCATGGATTCCTTCAGCAGTTGTCCCACCCTGAATATCATGGTAATCAGAATATAAGGCTTCCTGATACAGCTGCCAAGCTAAATCATCATTATGGATCATAGCAGCCAGGTGTGAATGTACAACACGTGAGAGTGTAGATCCGTGACTTGTCCGTTGCAGATAATAGTTAAGATTTTTATTTACATAATCTTTTGGTAAATGATAGCCTAAGTTTGTTAAGATTTGATTGACTTGTTTTTGTGAAAAGTTATAAAAGAGCATCAGTGTATCAGCCTGTTTGGCTAATTGATAATTATCAGCAGATTTTCCTTCAGCATTTAAAATGCGATCCATGCGATAGATATTATTATATTTATTTTTATAGTACTCCCAATCTAAATCTTTTAATGAAAAATAACCTTCAAATTGAGCAATTACACCCTCATGATCGATTTCTAGCGCTAAGTTTTGACTAATCTCATCTATTTTGCTTAAAACTTCATCAGTAACGGCTGTTTTTTCTTGAACGACCTTAAAGTCGCTAGTCTTCCAAGTTTTTTTTAGTTGCTTAATTTGGGCAAACAACCAAGCTACCATAATATTGGTATAAGCGTTATTTTTTAAGCCTGCTTCTTTGGCATGGGGATAGGCTTCATGAAATTCATCTGGACCCATTACACCATCAATTATATAATGATTAGTTTTTTTATCAAACGTAGCCACGCTCTTCCAAAAATGAGCAATTTCTAATAGCATCTCTAGACCATAATCATTCATAAAAGCCGTGTCTTGTGTATTGTGCCAGTAAAACCAGATATTATAGGCTATTGCCAGAGAAACATGACGTTGTAAGCGACTGCTATCTTTTTTCCATTGTCCGCTTAAGGGATTTAAATGGAGATCTTGCGATTGTTCTGAGCCATCTAGTCCTGATTGCCAAGGGTACATCGCACCTTGCAGTCCAATATTTTGGGCTGCTTTTTTAGCTTTTTTTAATCTACGATAACGGTAAAGTAAAAGATCTTTCACCATTTCGGGGAAATGTAGTACATAAAACGGAAAAATAAATAATTCATCCCAAAAGATATGACCTCGATAAGCTTCACCATGTAGACCACGAGCGGTAACCGAGACATCGAGATCATGATTACCATTGGGCGAAGCAGAAATCAAACTATGGTAAGTGTGTAAATTCAACAATTTTTGGGACATTAAATCGTCGGTTACTTCAATTGCAGCTTTTTGCCAAAGTTTTTCCCAAGCTTTACTTGACTCCTGTAGGCAAGTATCAAAATCCGGGAAAAAGAGCTCTTTTTTAAGTGACTTTTCCTTAGAGCCTTTTTCAACATTTACTGTCTTTTCGAAAGTATATGTTTTTTTATGTTGCAGTTGCAAAGGAATTTTTTGTAAAAGTCGATTATTGAACTTTTGAATAGTTAAATTTTCAAGTGAAGTATCTGGACTGTGTAATTTAGCATTTTGCCGAATCGTGATTTTTGAGTTTTTTGTTTGTGCGATCAAAGAAACGGTTAGGTTGTCGCTAGTAGTAGTTAGTTGTTTGATAGTTAAATGCTGCTGAGTTAAACCGCGGTAACGTTCTACATTATAATTATAAACAGAGCCATCTGCTTCACTGATAAACATTGCCGGAGAGGAAAAGTTAAGTGGTGTAATACTGTAACGTAAAGAATATTGATGAGTATTTGCCATACTGGCTATTTTCTGCGTATGAAATTTAATTTTTTTACCATCGTTTATTTTTACAACTACCCAAGCTTCGAATAAGCCATTTTTTAAATCAATTTGTCTTTTCATATCAACGACTCGGCTATGCTGAGTGTCTACTTTTTCCCCATCTATAACAAGATACATTTTTTGTAAATTAGGTGCATTGACAAAATCTTCGTTATATATTGTCTTTTCCCCAATCTTAGAAGGGCTACGATCATATAAGCCAGCAAGGTAAAGCGCCGGATAAGTTTGATCAGAAATCTCCATTTCAGGAGTAGTTCCACGCAGACCCATAAAGCCATTGCCCACCGTGAATAAGGTCTCTTTTGCGTATTCATTCTTTTCCTCGGTAAAACCTAGGTAGGAAATCTGCCAAGGTAGTTGAGCGGCTTTTTCTGTAAATTCTGTTCTATCACCATAGATAAAAGGAATATTATATTTCTCAGTAAGATAATTTGCTAGATCCCATTGTTCTTGTTCATAAGAAAAAATTACTTCCTGATCGATGGTCCCCCCCTTAATACCATTCATAGTAATAATGGCACCTAATTTACCTAAACGTTCTTCTAATGTGTCAGTCAGCCATTGTACTTTCTTGTTCGGCAATATGAGTTTCCAGTCTTGAGAAATTTCAATATGAATTAGTTGCATAAAAAAGCTCCTTTCCAGCTACTTGTCTATACATGTTTAGTATAACTGATAATGAAGACGAATACAAATATGTCATTAAATTAATTGAGAAAATATAAAACGTTTGCAAAATAAAGACTAAAACGTTATTATAAAAATAGCAGATAACATGTATATACAAATTAAGGAGGAGAGCTTAATGGGAAAATATCAAAAAGATGCCGAACAATTATTAAAAGATGTCGGTGGAAAAGAGAACATTAATGCAGTGACTCACTGTGCCACACGTATGCGCTTTGTTTTAAATGATCCCAATCAAGCAGATCAAGAAGCAATAGATAATATTCCTAGTGTAAAAGGGATGTTTACTAATGCAGGACAATTTCAAGTGATCATAGGAAATGATGTTGCTACTTTTTATAATGAATTTACTGAGGTTTCTGGTATTGAAGGAGTCTCTAAAGAAGAGTCTAAAGCGATTGCTAAGAAAAATCAAAATCCATTACAGCGTGCCTTAGCGACTTTGGCGGAAATTTTTACACCGATCATACCCGCAATTATTGTCGGAGGTCTCATTCTAGGCTTACGTAATGTCTTAGGAGAAATTCAATTTGATGGAGCTACGATTGCTGAACGATCGGTATTCTGGTCAGGAGTAAATGATTTTTTATGGTTGCCAGGAGAAGCAATTTTTCATTTCTTGCCGGTAGGTATTACCTGGAGTATTACACGTAAAATGGGAACTACACAGATCCTCGGTATCGTCCTCGGTATTACCTTGGTATCGCCACAATTACTTAATGCCTACTCAGTGGCAACAACGGCAGCAGATAAAATTCCTTTTTGGGACTTTGGTTTTGCCCAGGTAAATATGATTGGTTATCAGGCCCAGGTAATTCCAGCAATGCTGGCTGGTTTTATGTTAGCTTATTTAGAAATTTTCTTTCGTAAACATATTCCTGAAGCAGTTTCAATGATTTTTGTACCATTATTTTCGTTACTGCCAACGGTTTTAGCTGCACACGTAATTTTAGGCCCTATCGGTTGGTGGCTGGGTGATCTGATATCTAAAGTAGTTAATGCAGGCCTTTCTTCTTCGGTTAGCTGGTTATTTAGTTTTGTCTTTGGCTTATTATATTCTCCTCTGGTTATCACTGGTTTACACCATATGACAAATGCAATCGATCTGCAGCTGATTTCTAGTTATGGTACAACTAATTTATGGCCAATGATTGCTCTATCTAATATTGCACAAGGTTCAGCAGTCTTAGCTATTATTTTCTTGCATCGTGGTGATGAGAAAGAAGAACAGATTTCAATACCAGCAACAATTTCTTGTTACCTAGGTGTTACTGAGCCGGCGATGTTTGGGATCAATTTGAAATATGTGTATCCTTTTGTTGCAGCCATGATTGGTTCAGGTTTTGCCGGGATGTTCAGCAATATTATGGGAGTACGTGCTAATGCGATTGGCGTAGGAGGACTTCCAGGGATCTTAGCGATTAACGGGGCAAAAGGCGGAGGTTGGTTAGCCTTCTTTATTGCGATGGTGATTGCTTTTGTTATTCCCCTCTTATTAACGATGCTATTTCGTAAACAGGGTATTTTTAATAAGTTAGATCGCAAAGAACCTCAAGTCGACCTAGCGTCTTCTTCTGATAATAAGATGGCAACAAAAACAACTACTACAGTCAAACCTTCTGAA
>DATGVB010000125.1:0-4288 GCA_035300805.1 Tetragenococcus sp.
CGTGATTTCACTTTCTGGTGCCTTGATCTCGCAAAACGATGGTTATGCAGATGTCAGTAAAGGAATCGGCGTCATTGTAATTGGCCTTGCCTCAATTATCATTGGTGAGGTTCTCTATGGAGAATTAACTTTTTTCGAACGCTTGGTGGCAACGGTTGTCGGTAGTATTATCTATCAGTTACTGATTTTACTCGTGATTCGTCTTGGTTTTGATACGACTTATTTAAAACTATTCTCAGCCATTGTACTGACAATGTGTCTACTTATCCCGCAAATAAAAGAAAAATTGCAGTTAAAAACAGGTTTTGAAAGCGAGGCAGACAAATGAGTGTTCTTGAAATGAAACAAGTCAATAAATGGATCAATAATGGTTCTAAAGAGAAAAAAGTGTTACTCCATAATATTAATCTGACAATTAAAAAGGGTGATTTTATCACCGTCTTAGGTGGTAATGGGGCTGGGAAAAGTACTTTGTTCAACACCATTTCTGGAACGATGAAGCTTTCTTCAGGAAAAGTTTTACTGGCTGAGCGTGAGATCACCCAAGCAAGTGAAGAAAAAAGAGCGGAGTTGATCTCAAGAGTTTTCCAAGATCCAAAAATGGGAACAGCCCCCCGGATGACTGTGGCCGAAAACCTTTTGCTGGCACAGGCAAGAGGAAAAAAACGTCGTTTTGCCATCCGTCAATTAAAGAAAAACAGGGATCTTTTTTATCAGTTGACTAAAGAAATAGGTAATGGTTTAGAGGACCATTTAGATACGCCGGCTGGAGATTTATCGGGTGGTCAGCGGCAGGCGCTCAGTTTATTAATGGCTACCATTAAAACACCTGAGTTATTGCTGTTGGACGAGCATACTGCAGCTCTGGATCCAAAAACATCAAAACAGCTAATGGCAATTACTGATCAGAGAATCAAAGAAAATAAGTTAACCTGTCTAATGATCACGCATCGAATGGAAGATGCTCTGCACTTTGGTAATCGGATGATCGTCATGCAAAAAGGAGAAATTGTTCAAGATCTTGATAAAAAATCCAAAGAAAAACTGACGATGGAAGATTTGCTGCAATTTTTTGATTGATTTAACCTGCATCAGGGTAGTTTTAGCAAAAAGAATTTCAAATATTCTGAAAAAAGTTGTTGACATTTGTTTTTTAAGCAACTATACTAAGTACAATCTTAATTCAGTTTGGAGTAATTGTTATGAATAAAACACAGCAAATACAACTGAATAGTTACTACTTTAGCTATTTTAGGTAGGTTTGTATTCATGAGTTCATGGATGCAAACAACGTTTGTATCTATGATGGCTAAAGCATTATGACGTGACAAAGCAGGCCGCATAGATAGGGAAAATCTATAGCGGACCGAAGATAGTTTAATATCGTAATTTTACGGTGTTCGCTTGATTTTCTTAAATCTTGCGAATGCCGTTTTTATTTCGTCAAAAAACGGGGGAGGAGTTATGGAGTTATCAATTACTGGAAATACAAGATTAGCTGCTTTTTTTGCTGATCCGGCTAAACATAGTTTGTCGCCAAAAATGCATAGTCTTTCTTTTCAATTACTGAATATTGATGCGGTTTATTTAGCTTTTGAAATCAAAAGTCAGCAATTAGAGCCGGCCATTGAAGCAATTCGAATGCTGGATATGTTAGGAGTCAATCTTTCAATGCCACATAAAAAAAAGGTGCTCAAGTATCTAGATGAGTTGACAGAAAGCTGCCAATTGATCGGTGCCTGTAATACGATCGTCAATCATAAGGGGCATTTAGTCGGCTATAACACAGACGGTATCGGTTTTATCCGTAGCTTAAAAGAAGCAGACGTCAGCTATCAGAAAGAGACTTTTACTTTCATCGGAGCTGGGGGAGCGGCCACTGCTATGATTTGCCAGGCAGCTATTGATGGTGTAAAAAAGATTCATATTTTTGGTCGAATGGGACCTGGTTTTCAAGAAATGCTGGCAAAAAAATCTGCTATTGAAGCAGCAACTGCTTGTCAGATCAATTTAGAACTCCTCTCGCACAAAGACGAGTTAGAAAAAGCCATTGCTGAATCTTCTCTTTTAGTCAATGCAACTAGTGTTGGCATGCAGTCTGAGAGCTGTCCTTTGAGTGATTTAAGTTTACTGCGCTCTGACTTGACCGTTTATGATGTGATTTATCAGCCTAGAGAAACACTTTTATTAAAAGCAGCCCAAAAAAAAGGCGCCCAGACGATCAATGGTTTAGCCATGTTACTTTATCAAGGAGCTGCGGCTTTTGAATTATGGACACAAAAAGAAATGCCAATTGAAAAAATCCGACCGGTCATTGAACGGTCTTAAAAAATGGAGGAATTAAAATGATTATTATTATGAAACCTAAAGCTAGTCAGACACAAATTAATACGGTGATCGAACGCGCCAACGATATTGGTTTAGAAGTTCAAATCAATCAAGGAGCAGAAAAAGTTGTGCTTGGTCTGATTGGTGATACGAGAAGTTTACAAGATGGAACTTTTCGTAGCTACGAAGGGGTAGATACAACCGTTCGGATCAGTAATACTTACAAATTGACTTCCCGTCAGTTTCACCCGCAAGACACGGTAGTCGATGTTGACGGAGTAAAAATCGGTGACGGCAGTTTTGTTACTATGGCAGGTCCTTGTTCGGTTGAAGGTCTTGATCAAATCAGGGAATCTGCTCGAATGGCCAAAGCAGGCGGGGCTAAAATTTTACGTGGCGGAGCTTTCAAGCCGCGCACTTCTCCTTATGCTTTTCAGGGCTTAGAAGAAGAAGGCTTAAAGATCATGCGACAAGCCGCTGATGAATATGACCTAAAAGTGGTTACTGAAGTCATGGATGTAGCTCACCTGGATATCGTGGCCCAGTACAGTGATATTTTACAGATTGGTGCTAGAAATATGCAAAATTTCAAACTTTTAGCAGCTGCTGGTAAAACAGGTAAACCCATCGGCCTGAAACGGGGAATTTCCGGGACTATCGATGAGTGGTTAAATGCAGCCGAATACATTGCTATCTCGGAAAAAAGCCCAGTAATTTTTATTGAACGCGGAATCCGTACTTACGAAACAAAAACACGGAATACTTTTGATTTAAGTGCAGTTCCACTGATCAAGCAGTTGAGTCATTTCCCCATTATTGTTGACCCGAGTCATGGGACTGGAGTTTGGGATCTTGTTACACCGATGGCACGTGCAGGAGTTGCAGCTGGTGCGGATGGTATGATCGTCGAAATTCATCCTGATCCGCAAAATGCCTGGTCTGATGGACAACAGTCGCTTACTGAGGAAAATTACCTTAGAATGATGAAACAGGTAAATGTAATGGTCGATGCTATGAGAGAAATCAAAACTTTAGATCAAGTAATGTAGGAAGGTGATAAAGTGAAATTAACTATAAACTTAAAGGATCATGCTTATGATATTTTGATCCGGCAAAATAGTTTAGCTCAATGTGGTCAGTGGGTCAGAGAACTTTGGCAACCAAAAAAAATTGCGATCATAACCGATAGTAATGTTCGACCTTTATACGCCCGAATAGTAGCTAGTTCACTTGAAAAAGCCGGTTTTACTTGTCTGGTGCTTGAAATAGCTGCAGGTGAAGCCAGTAAGTCTTTAGAAAAAGCCAATATCTTATACCAAAAACTTGCTGCAGAAAACTTTAGCCGTAGTGATGGAATCATTGCCTTAGGTGGAGGCGTAATTGGTGATTTAGCTGGCTTTGTCGCCTCAACTTATATGCGCGGGATTCCTTTTTTACAAATTCCGACGAGTTTACTGGCACAAGTTGATTCTAGTATCGGCGGAAAGACTGCCGTCAACACTCCTTGGGCTAAAAATCTAATTGGTTCTTTTTATCAGCCTGAAGGGGTTCTGATCGATACCACTGTTTTAAGTACCCTTTCGCCTAGGCGGTTGCGTGAAGGTACGGCTGAGATCATTAAATCTGCAGCAATTGGCGATAGAAAACTATGGGAATTACTAGATACACTCCCAGATGAAACTGCACTTTTACAAAGAGCAGAAGAAGTCATTATTCCGACTTTAAAAGTGAAACGTAAAGTTGTCGAAGAAGATGAATTCGATCAGGGCAATCGTCTGATTTTAAATTTTGGTCATACCATTGGTCATGCAATCGAAAAAACAGCAGGGTATGGGGTAGTCAGTCATGGAGAAGGGGTCGCTATTGGCATGATCCAAATTACTAAAGCAGCTGAAAAAATGCAGGAGACTCCAGCAGGAATTATGACAGTTTTACAAAGAATGTTAGAGAAATTCAACCA
>DATGVB010000126.1:0-11456 GCA_035300805.1 Tetragenococcus sp.
TCTGCGTTTTGAAAAAGTGATCACACATTTTCAAAAGCCCTTTTATCGGACCACTAAAATCACCAATTCCGAAAAATTTGAACAGTTAAAAAAAGGGATCCGCTGTCCTCAGTGCGGCAGTTTTAAAAGCAAAAAATTATACCGTCAAAAAATACAGTGTCGCTCTTGTGGTCACAGTGAATTAAAACAAGCTGCCTTTAAGGAAGCAATCTGTCAGTGTGGTCTGATCATGCACCACCTGCCTTTGAAAAAAAGTATGATCATGAATTTTATTGGTGAGGGCTATAATTTGCGCTATGTAAGCTATATTCTGGCAGAATTTTTTAAGCTAGTCCCCCATACCAAATTTTATCAGAACAAAGGCGTGAGTTGCGATCAATGGTTTAATTGAGAAAAGCACAATAATAATGTGCGTACTTTTATTGTAACTCCGTTGGTTGTTAGCATAATGTACGTACTTTAATCAAAACTCTGCATATTATTCAGAAAATCAACGTAGTTTTGTTAAAACTACGTTGATTATTTAATTATCAGCAGGTTTTTCTTGAATTCCTCCATAATTGAAAGAATTTTTAGATGATTTTAACTATTTGAAAGCTGTTTATAAAGCTTTCAAAGAAGTCTATAATGAAAATGAAATTACGAAATTAGGAGGTAGTTGGGTGGAAATTTTCCGCAAAAAAACAATTAAAAAAAATCCCGTCAATCGTTTAAAACGGGAATTAAAATTAAAAGACTTGATCATGTTGGGGATTGGTTCGATCATCGGCACGGGTATATTCGTCATTACCGGCCAGGCGGCTGCTAACTATGCCGGTCCTGCTGCAACACTTTCCTTTTTGGTCGCAGCAGTTGTGGTAATTTTAAATGGACTTTGTTTTGCCGAATTTGCGTCACGCTTACCAATTTCCGGTGGAGCATATGGTTATATCTATGTGGTCTATGGGGAGCTGGCTGCCTGGCTGGTCGGCTGGCTGCTTTTGTGTGAGTTCATGCTGGCTGTTTCTTCGGTTGCTTCAGGCTGGTCGGGCTACTTTCAGGGACTGCTGGGCCATTGGGGGATCGAATTACCTCAAGCATTCACTGCGGCTTATGATCCTGAAAATGGTACTTATATCGATTTGATTGCTGCACTAGTATTGATCCTGGTGACTTTTTGGGTTACTCAAGAAGCCAAAAAAGCACTACGTCTAAATAACGCCATGGTCTGGGTCAAATTTGCTGTAATTGTCTTATTTATCGCCGTGGGTATCTTTTTTATCCAACCTGAAAACTGGCATCCTTATCTGCCTTATGGGATGGGTGGTGTGTTTAATGGGGCATCCTTAGTTTTTTTCGCCTTTTTGGGATTTGAGTCTGTTTCCATGGCCGCCGATGAGGTCAAGCTCCTAATAAAGATGTGCCCCGAGGTATTATTGGTTCTATTCTGATCGCAACGATTTTATATGTCGTAGTCACTTTGGTTTTGACCGGCATCGTTCCTTTTCAAAAATTAGGCATCTCAGATCCGGTGGCTTTTGCCATGCGCTATATCAACCAGGGCTTTGTAGGTTCAATTATTTCAGTCGGCACGATCTTGACCCTTTTAACGGTTACGATCTCGATGATGTATTCACTGGCACGACTGATTTTTGCCATCAGCCAAGATGGCCTGTTGCCCAGTTATTTACAAAAAATTGATAAAAAACGTCGAACGCCTAAAAATGCCACCTATACTGCTGGTGTAATTGCGATCTTTTTTGCGGCCGCTTTTCCCTTGAATATCTTGGCTGAGTTAACCAACATTACGGCGCTGACCTGCCTGGCGCTGACTGCACTAGGAGTGATCCGTCTACGTAAAATGTATGGCAAACCGCAAAAAGGGGAGTTTGGCATGCCGCTGGTTCCAATTCTACCGCTGTTGGCTGCAGCCGCGTGCGTTTTTTTGATGCTGCGTCTGAAAGCAGTCACCTGGATCGTCTTTTTACTAGTTCTTGCGATTGGTCTGGTGATTTATTTTAGCTATGGTTATCGCCACAGTAGTTTAAACAAAAAACTCGACTGAAAAAATCAGCCGAGCTTTTTATTATTGTTTATTCGTTAAGTCAATTAACTTTTGCTTGAGGTTGTCTTCCAATTCATTTAATTCAACTTCAGCATGACGCCGGTCTGCTTTACCTTCTTTTTGGATCCGCAGGGTTTCTTCAATCGTTTCGACCAAGTCATTTTGTGTTTGCTGCAAAGTGTCAATATCCACAATCCCGCGCTCATTTTCCCGCGCAGTTTCAATCGCTGAAACTTTCAGTAATTCGGCGTTTTTCTTCAAAAGGTCATTCGTTGTTTCAGAGACCTGCCTTTGAGCCGTCACGGCATCCTTTTGCCGTAATAAGGTCAGAGCGATCGCCACCTGATTTTTCCATAAAGGAATAGCAGTATGGATGGAAGACTGAATTTTTTCAGCTAAAGCCTGATTGGTATTTTGAATCAGACGAATTTGCGGCGCCTGCTGCAAGGTGATCTCCCGCGTTAAACGCAAGTCGTGGGTCCGCTTGTCCAGACGATCTAGAAATTGGGAATAATCATTGGCCAGCTGTACATCCATCTGCTCACCTGACTGCTGCGCTTTTTCCATGGCTTCAGGAATTGTTTTTTCTTCCAGTTCGGCCATCTTCAATTCACTGGCTGCAATGTAAAGATTCAAGGCGTCAAAGTAATCTTTATTTTTTTGATAAAGCTGTTCGAGCAACTGATTATCATCAATCAGGCCTTCCTGTTCATGACCTAATTTTACTGCAACCTTATCAATTTGAGCACCGATTTTCTGATACTTAGCGGTAATTTCATAAATCGACTGTTTGACCTTGCCGAACATCCGCTTGAAAATTCCTCCTTCACCAGCTCTCAGTTCATCTGGATTGGCTTCTTGCAGGCGGAACATCAATTCATTAAGTGAATCGCCAATCGGTCCGATATCACTTGCCTGTACCTGATTTAACATTGATTGCGAAAACTCACTTAATTTACTTTGAGCATTTGCCCCGTAGGATAGTACCGCCTGCTGGTCGGTAGCATCGATCTGATCAGCTAACTGTTTAGCCTGCTGCTGCCTTTCTTCTGGTAACTTATCGATCAGGCGTCTGGCCTGTTTTTGACTATGTAAATGAGCGATATCTTTTTGCTGGTCTTTAGTTAATTTATTTAAATCAGGCGAAAAAGGATCATTCATTAATTCCGCTAAGGTATCATCTACTGATTTTTGCTCTGCTGTCATAGCACACTCCTCCAATTATCAGGCAAATAAAAACTAAGCCTGATGTTCATTATAATCGCTGTTTTGTTTTAGACTTTGCTTGGCAATCGAAATTTCGACATCCAGATCTTCTAAATCTTCAGATACAAATTTCTGATAGTCAGTGGCAATTAAAGCAGCCATTTGATCAATGATCTGGATACTTTCTTCGATTTTGTCATAAGTATCCCGATTTTTGATCTCATGACTGTTGATCTCCAGAAATTTGTCAGTTAAATCAACTAAATTAGGTAGATGGGTATATAAAAACTGGTTGGTCTCAGGCATCCGCTTGGGTGCTTCAACTAACTGCTTAAACAAAGCCTGAGCTGTTTTTACCGTATCGTGGCGCAGGTCGATCGCCCTTAGTTTGCCGTTTTTCTTGATGTTAGCCTGTAAATGGTCAATATCCTTTTTGGCCTGATTCATCGTCTGGCGAAACAAATCGATTTCTGCATCTGTCATACCCGCCTCATAATAACTTTTTTCCCTTTTTTTAGATAATTTAGGTAAATTGTCATTGCTTTTTGTAGAGTTGCCTTTTAAACCATAAACAACCAGTAAAAAGCCCAGTAAAAATAGACTCAAGGACACTGGATAGTGACCTTCCATTATTAAGTTTAAGAAAAAGAGGATCAGTAAGCCGATAAAAATCCCTTGTCCCCAGCTTGTTTTTTTCATCTGCTATTCCCTCCCAAAAAATGTTCTACTCCGCTAATTCCTTTTTTCACATTTTTATTCTAGCATGAACTATAAAATAAAAGAATCCGACTTAGGCTGTATTTTGTTAATTTAGGAAAATCATAAACTATTTTTATGTTAAAATAGAGTCAACTGACCAAGGAAAAAGAAAGTTTGGTGAAAACATGCTGAATTTTGAAGATTTTGAAGAAAAAACACTGCAACGAAATGAAATTCTCAATGGGAAGATCATCAACGTAGCACTCGATGAAGTTCTATTGCCCAATGGAGAAAAAGCCCAGCGCGAACTGGTTTTTCACCATGGTGGAGTAGGGATCATTGCACTCACCCCTGAAAATAAGATGGTTTTCGTACGTCAATTTCGCAAACCATTAGAAAAAGTGATTTTAGAAATCCCAGCCGGAAAGATCGATCCGGGTGAAGGGGCTCATCCTGAAGTGACCGGTCGCCGCGAGTTGGAAGAAGAGACGGCCTATCAGTGTGAAGCCTTGGAACACTTGGCTTCAATGTATCTTTCACCAGGTTTTTCTAATGAAATGTTACATATTTACTGGGCTAAAAATCTCAGCAAAACAACTCACCCCAAAGAACAAGATGACGATGAGTTGATTGAATTATACGAATTGACTTTAAGAGAGGCAGAAGAAGCGATCAAGCAGCAAAGCATCTGTGACGCCAAAACGCTCTATGCTGTCAATTGGTGGAAATTAAAAATGGCTCAAAGGAGGGAGTAATGTGGCTAAAAACCCATTAATTACCCGTTCGCAACTAAGAAAGCACCGGGAAGAAGCAACTCGTCAAGAGCAGATTGCCCAGCGCCAGTACCAGGAAGAAGAAAAGCGTATCAGTAATCACTACCGCAGAGAAATCAAAAAAAATAAGCCGATCAAAGCCACTCGCTCAAGTCGTAATCGACGTTCACGCAAGTTCAATGACTTTCTGGTCAAGGGGATCGTGATCGTCGCGCTTTTGTTGATCTTAGTTTTAGTCATGGTATTTTATTTATAAGAGGTGTAATCAATGAAAATAGGAATTATTGGTGCAATGGCACAAGAAATCAAAAGCTTAAAAGAAGCGATGGAGGACTTGAAGCAATGGCAAAGAGCCAATGTTGTTTTTTATAGCGGCAGGATTTCAGAACAAGAAGTAGTGGTAGTCGAATCAGGCATCGGTAAAGTCTTGTCATCTTTAACCACCAGCTTACTGATCCAGCAATACCAAGTAGATCTGGTTATTAATACCGGGTCGGCTGGTGGTATCGGTCAAGGCTTGGCAGTAGGCGATCTGGTTTTATCGGAAAAATTAGCTTATTACGATGTTGATGCAACAGGCTTTGGCTATGCTTATGGACAGGTCCCTGGCGGTATGCCGCTGTACTATGAGGCCGACCAGGATTTAATCGAAAAATTCAGCCGGGCTGCGGCCCAAGCTGATTTACCTGTCAAAAAAGGCCTGATCGTGACTGGGGATTCTTTTGTTTGTGATCCGCAAAAAATTCAGGAAATTTTAGCGCACTTTCCTCAAGCTTTATGCTGTGAAATGGAAGGAGCTTCGATTGCCCAGACAGCCATGCAGTTCGGTGTTCCTTTTCTCGTGATCCGGGCCATGAGCGATACCGCTGATCATAGCGCCAGCCAAAGCTTTGATGAATTTATTGACGAAGCAGGTAAAAAATCAGCAGAATTAGTCTTGAACTTTATTGCGGCCTTATAACAGCATCTCCTTAGTGGATCTACTCCAAGTCGAGCGAAGTTTGAGTAGATCAGACAGTAATCTACTCCAAGTCAAGCGAAGTTTGAGTAGATCAGGTGGTAATCTACTCCAAGTCAAGTAAAGTTTGAGTAGATCAGGCAGTAATCTACTCCAAGTCGAGTAAAGTTTGAGTAGATCAACTAAAATTTTATAAAAAAATAGCGGCTACTTTTTGTAAGATCAAAAGTAGCCGCTATTTAATATTTACCAGATTTTCACACGATCGGCTTTCTTGCGATACATTCCATCGCCGGCTTTAATATCAAAAGTGGTGAAGAAATCATCTAAGTTTTGTAATTGGATGTTGGCCCGTAATTTAGCTGGAGAGTGAACGTCGATAGCCAAAAGAAGTTGCTGATATTCTTTTTTTGCTTTGGTACGCCAGATTTTGGCCCAGTTAACAAAAAAGTCTTCCAGGCTGGTGTCTTCTTCATTTTTGGCTGCTTCTAAAGCACAGCTCAAGCCGCCTGCATCAGCAATGTTTTCTGACACTGTCAAAGTGCCGTTGACCTTAGCTCCGGCAATCGCTAAACCGTCAAATTCTCTGATCATATCTTGGGCCAGACTTTCAAAATGCTTAAGATCAGCTTGAGTCCACCAATTATGCAGATTACCGTATTCATCAAATTTGGCGCCGTTATTGTCAAAGGCATGCGAAATTTCATGAGCGATGACTGCGCCAATGCCGCCATAATTGGCACTGGCACTTTGCTTGAGACTATAAAAAGGTGCCTGTAAAATTGCAGCAGGAAAAACAATGATGTTTAGTGAACCACTGTAATAGGCATTGACCATGCAAGCCGGCATTTCCCACTCATTACGGTCAACCGGCCGATTTAATTTGGCAAAATTATCGCGCCGCGCAATTTGGTTGAACTTACGGATATTGCCCACTAAAGTGTCATTTCTATCGGTAATAAACTGCTGATAAATTGCCGGAATCTGCTCAGGATAACCGACATGAACTGCGATCTTTTCTAATTTTAAGATGGCTTTTTCTTTGGTTGCACTACTCAACCAGGTATTCTGGGCTAAACGTTTCTTATAAATGTCGATCATCGAAGCAACCATATGTTCGACATCTTTTTTAGCCTTTTCACCAAAATACTTTTTGCCGTAATACAAACCAATTACCTGGTCAAAGATCCCCAAAGTCAGATAATAAGCGGCTTTTTCTTGTGAGGCAGTCGTTTCAGCACCAGACAAAGCCCGACTATACAGGCTGCCGGTCTGACGGAAATCTTCACTCAAATAACCGGCATAACCGACCACCGTGCGCACGATCATCCAACTTTTCAGTAAAGGTAAATGTCCTTGTGTGATAAACTGCTTCATATTTTCAAAGTAAGCAGGTTCAGTGACGATCACTTGACTGACTTGTGCAGTAAAAATATTTTCTAAAAGTGCATCGAAATCAATTTTATCCGAATAGTTTTTGACACTCTTACGATCACGCGGATTGTAAATCTTGGTGTAATCAGCATTTTCTTCGGCACTGCGCACATATTTTACCAGGCTATGATCAAAAGCCAGTGCCTGTTCTGTCAGGCTTTCGCTTTCGACTTGTGAAAAACCACTTAACTGCAATAGTTTTACCGCCATATCAAAGAAAACCTGCAGCAATTTTTCAGCTTGCGGATTGTCAGCTTTATAATA
The DNA here is from genome assembly GCA_035300805.1 of Tetragenococcus sp. Lineage (GTDB taxonomy): Bacteria > Bacillota > Bacilli > Lactobacillales > Enterococcaceae > Tetragenococcus. The sequence continues at coordinate 7,379 of DATGVB010000126.1, forward strand.
AGTCTTATCAGGCAAAATCAAGGAAGTCGGATTCAGATAAACAGCATGCTTTTTTGTGTTTTTCATATCAGCATCGACGAAAATACTAAAGGGTAAAGCCATGCCCGCTTTTACCCAGTCAGCTAAAGAGTGATTGAAATCAGCGTAACTTTCAACTGCCTGAATTTCATTCAACAAGTCGCGGATCGGTTCGGCTTGCAGCTTGTTTCTCTGATCATAATCTTGGGCTAAATCATAAAAAACCAGAGCTTCTTTTAATTCCTGATTAGGAATTTTGCTAGTATCAGCATTCATCTCAGCCAGCTCTTTCATCAAAATTCTATCAATATCTTCAACTAAATCTTGAAAACCGCCAGTAGCTGGTTTATCAGAAGGGATCTCAGCTGATTTCAGCCATTCTCCATTAATCGTTTCATAAAAATCATTTTTTAAATCGGTCATTTTATATCCTCCATTCATCTACTCCATTATTATGATACAATGTGGGGAGTAAAGACAAGTCATTTACTTAAAGGAAGATGAATATGCAAAAAAATCAGTGGGTCGGACTGGATCCGGAAAAATTCAAGCCATATCAAAAATGGCAGACACCAGCAGGCTATCTTTGTGGTACTTATGCAACGGCTGTTCTTTTGGCTTACTATCAGGATCAGCTGGATGAAAATATTCTGCCGGCTTACCTTCGCTTAAAAAATCAGAGTGATTGTACAACTTTAGTGAATTTTTTACGTTTGTTCATCCAAAAGCATGGTCTGCCGACGATAGCACCGCAACTCTCCTGTGGTTTAGAAAATTACTTTTCTTATATCAATAGCCCACACCACGCTCGGGCAACATTGATCGGTGGCTGGCAAAGAGCGGTAAAAAGGCTTGATGCAGGCCAACCCTTGATTGTAGGACTCAATGCCATGGCCGGCAGTACTTATGGCAATCATTGGGTGGTAGCTTACGCCTATTATGAAAATGACGCAGGCCAACGTTTTTTGAAAATTCATGATAATTGGGGCAATTATGAAAAAGTGATCCCGCAAAAATGGCTGAATGCTACGATTTCGCTTTGTTAACCTTCAAAAATACAAAAGATATGATAGAATAAAGAAAAAAGGATCAGGAGGAAATTATGGAAGTCAATCATCAGGCAGAGCCGTTAAAAATTTTTAGCTTGAATGGCAATCAGCCATTAGCTCAAAAAATTGCCCGCGTTTTTGGAACGGAATTAGGGGAATATTCGATCAAACGTTTTAGTGATGGAGAAATTTCGATCAGTATCGAAGAAAGTGTACGCGGTGTTAATACTTACATCGTTCAGTCAACCAATCAGTCCGTCAATAATTATTATCTGGAGTTATTGATCATGATCGATGCCATGAAGCGTGCGAGTGCAAAAACGATCAATGTGGTCTTACCTTATTACGGCTATGCCCGCCAAGATCGCACAGCTCATCCACACGAACCGATCACAGCCAAACTGATTGCCAATCTGATCGAAGAAGCTGGAGCCACACGCGTGTTGACTTTAGATCTGCACACAGTTCAAATCCAGGGTTTTTTTGATATTCCAGTGGACAATTTATTTACCATGCCGCTGTTTGCCCGCCATTATAAAATGCTGGGCATGGAAGGTGACGATTATGTCATGGTTTCGCCTAAAAACAGTGGAGTCAGTCGAGCCCGCAGCTTGTCCAGCCAATTAAATTCCACTTTGGCAATCGTCGAACAAGATGAAGGCAACGGTTATGTGATTGGTGAAGTTGAAGGCAAAAACTGTATCATGGTCGATGATATCGTGACTTCCGGTGTAACTTTTTCAAAGGCTGCCCGTTTGCTGAAAGCCAATGGCGCTAAAAATATCTATGCTTGTGCTTCCCATGCCTTACTGTCTGATGGAGCCAAAGCGATCCTGGCACAAGCTCCGATTGAAGAAATTTGTGCGACTGATTCCTGCTGGACTGAAAAAGAACAGCAGCCTGATAATTTAACTTATGTCACCTGTTCGAAATTGATTGGTGAAGGCGTTCGGCGGATCCATGAAAATACGCCGATGAGTCCCTTATTTACTAAAGTAGACGAAGAACTTTTATAAGAAAAGTGCCAATGAAAAAGTGTTGTGCTTTTTTGTTGGCATTTTATACGACTTTAACTTATGCTTAGAAACAAAAGAAGGTGAAAAAATTGACCTATTTAGATCATGCGGCAACCAGCCCCATGCATCCACTCGTAATTGAAAAGATGACTCAGGTGATGCAGGCAACTTTTGGCAATCCCTCAAGTATCCATCACTACGGGCGAAAAGCTCATACAGAATTGGAAAACGCCCGTCAAGTGATCGCCGATGCTCTAGCGGTAAAAGCGCATGAAGTAATTTTTACCAGTGGAGGTACAGAAAGCGATAATACAGCTTTGATCGAAACAGCCTGGGCTAAAAAAGATCAGGGAAAGCATATCATTACAACAGCCATTGAACATCCGGCGATTTTAAATACCGCCCACTACTTAGAACAAATGGGTTTTGAAGTTACTTATCTACCTGTGGACAGCAAGGGTCAATTGTCAGTTGACAGTGTGGCCGCAGCTTTAAGAGAGGATACGATCTTAGTTTCTGTCATGACTGCCAATAATGAAACTGGAAATCTTTTACCAATCAGAGCAATCGGTGAATTGCTAAAAGGTCATCCCGCACTTTTTCATACCGATGCCGTACAAGCTTTCGGTAAAGTTCCGGTCCATCCCTACGAAAATGGTGTTGACCTGCTTAGCGTTTCCGCTCATAAATTTAACGGTCCCAAGGGAATCGGCTTTTTATACCGTAAAGATGGCCTCAGATCGCCGTCTTTCATGCATGGTGGTGAACAGGAAGAAAAACGGCGTGCAGGAACTGAGAACCTGGCTGCTATCTGCGGTATGGCCCAAGCTATCAAGCTGTTGTCTAGTGAAGTTCAGGCAGAAAACCAGGAAAAATATGCCCGCTTTAGTCAGATCGTGCTGCAAACCTTAGACAATGCGGACATTTGTTATCAGCTCAATGGGGATCCTGAACACAAAATGTCCCATCTCTTAAATCTGCGACTGGCAGATGTTCCCAATGATCTGCTTTTGTTGCATTTAGATTTAAAGGGTTTCGCGATTTCGACCGGGTCGGCCTGCACCGCTGGGAATGTGGACCCTTCTCACGTTTTACAAGCCATGTATGGTAAAACTGATGAAAAAATACATCAGTCGGTCCGTATCAGTTTTGGTTACGGAAATACCACAGAAGAAATTGAGCAATTTGCTCAAACCCTAGTAACAGTAATAAAAAATTTGAAGAGGTGAAAAAATGGCATTTCAAACAGCAACAAGTATTCTGGGAGCAGCGACAAACTATAAAATCGCACCCACTGCCAAACGCTATACCCTGCGTGATAACGGCTTTACTGAAACTCCCAACGGTAATTACCAACTGATTCGTCCGCTGGAGGCAACTCCCCAAAGTAAAGAAGGCTTGAAACTAAAAATCACAGTGGACCAAGAAATTAAAAAATTAAAAATGTCCGTGACAACAGCAAACGGCTTAAAAGCAGTGAACATTTTTAAAAACAATAATGAACTTTTAATTGAAAAATTCAACTTTTTAATGGCTGGCTTTATTGACCGTGGTTTATTTGAAAAAGTTGACAAAAAAAAAAATCCTGCTGATGTGGCGGGATTTTTTCTTATGATAAGAATGAACCCGAAAATTCGAAAATTAGGGAAATTATTATAGAAACGTACCCGAAAACTTAAAAGTTAGGGAAATTATAATAAAAATGAACCCAAAATTTTAAATTTCGGGTTCATTATCTGGTAGATTAGTTTTCTGAAATATTGCACAGGTGAAATTCTTTCCATTTTGCGTTATAATAGCCTTTACTGAAAAGCTGCGACCTTCAAATCGTATATTTTTAGAATCTATAATGAAATGATGGTGATAAACATGACAGACAACAGCCAGATACGGGTTGTCGTTGGCATGAGCGGCGGGGTGGACTCGTCGGTAACTGCACTTTTACTAAAAGAACAAGGCTACGATGTGATCGGTATTTTTATGAAAAACTGGGAT
>DATGVB010000127.1:0-8837 GCA_035300805.1 Tetragenococcus sp.
CCCACCCGATAGATCTTGAACCGATTTATCCAAAAAATCAGCAGGTAATTTAACCTTTTCTAAACCTTCCCTAGCTCTTTTTTCATCGAAATTCTTCTGCCGGATCATAAAAGGAAAAGCAACATTGTCTCTGATTGTTTCACCAAATAATTGCGGCTGCTGAAAACAATAAGAAACCTGCTTGCGATAATCAGCAAGTATATATTCTTTTTGATCTTTTTCCTCAAATAATAGATTACCTTTGCTTGCAGTAATCAACGAGGCTATAACTTTAAGCAAAGTACTTTTTCCACTTCCAGATGGTCCCGATAAAGTAAGAAAATCCCCTGCTTCAATACCTATATTTATATTTTCTAAAATCTTTTTATCTGCTACATAATAGTCCACGTTTTTAAGCTCTATTTGCTTCATTTTTTCTCCTTTCCACAATGATACCATTTTACGCAAAATAGAGACTTTTTACAAAAGAAATAAATAATTGAATTTTCTGTAAATTAAGTGATAATGTGCTATAATACAAAAATAATAAAAGGAGGAGGATACTATTGCAACCCTATGAATTCAATAAAATTGACTACTTGTCAGTGCCTTTACCGAGCGATATACAAAGAGCAAAAGAAAGCGGCGATTTTATTTTAGCTAAAGAGCTGATTGAAAATAAACTGAATTTTTCAAAAACTAGTCAGACCTTATGTCGTCGTTTAGAAGGAGAGTTAGCTATACTTGCTGTATTAGCTAAAGACCAATTTCCCTATAATGAAAAAAAAGTCCAAGAAAAAATGGCTGCTGCCTTTACTGATTACGATCCTGGTGAATTACATCAGCTGATCATACAAAACCAAATTGGCTGGATCTATCATCAAGGAGAAAAATACTTTGATAAACGCTTCATTGAAAATCTGGTAAAAACACGTAAAGACTACTATCAACGTTATCGCTATGAAGAAGAAAGTTCGATTGATAATGAACGTCAGGCTGAACTAGACGACAATATAGTCGTCATGAAAAAAGAAGGCAAACGTAAAGCTAAGATTACTGTGCAGCAATCAATCGCGCCTAAAAATCAGCTCAGCCAAAAAGAGGCGCCTTTTTTAGCACATTTGCCTTTGCCTCGTAATAATGATCAGATTTCAGCCACGAAGATTCTCAATACAACTGATAATGTCAAACAGATTGATACAGCTGATAGTCTGCAAAGAACAATTGCTTTTCAGACAAACGATCCAGCCGACTTATTCTTCCAAGTAAGCCATGAATATATTATCCAAGCAGACTACCATGATTTATTTAAATTAAAAGAAAGAAAAGATTTCCCCAAAGAGCTTTCCAGTCAAGAAAGAAGTCAATGGCAAGCCTATTTAACAGAAAAAAGCCCACATATTTTATTTACTAATTTTCTAAAACAACTACTAGCAGAAATCATTCGTCCCGAGATGAATTTAGTCCAAAAAGCTTGGCAGATCTATCAATTTGTTACTACTCAGGTCAATTATTCTTATATGCCAGAATATTTCACTATTACAAATATCAGTGAATTTTGTGCCGTCAACCAGAAAGGCGATTGTGGTGTTCAAGCCATTCTTTATATCACTCTTTGTCGTATGGCAGGCATCCCTGCTAAATGGGAATCGGGCCTTTACATTTCTGAATACACTCAAGGACCTCACGATTGGGCCAAATTTTATCTGCCAGAAATCGGTTGGATCTATGCAGATTGTTCTTTTGGCGGAAGTGCTTATCGTGGTGAAAATACAGAACGTTGGAAATATTACTTTGGTAATCTAGATGTTTTTCGCCTACCAGCCAATGATGACATTCAAAGCGATTTTAGGATCAGCAAAAATCACTTGCGGGCAGATCCTATTGATAATCAAAGAGGAGAGTTTGAGACTAGGCAGCAAGGTTTACGTTTTGACCAACTTGATTGGCAGGTGTCACTATTAGATTTTAAATTTTTATAAAATAGGAGGAGTCTGAATGAAAAAACGATTGTTTCTTGGTTGTAGCATCATTTTAATGTTCTTATCAGCTGCTGGTTGTTCGACGGGTAAGAATGAAACAGAATCTAGTGAAACAAAAGAAAAAAGTAGCCCTGTACGTTTGATGGAGTCAAATGAAATTGCTTCGATGAACACGATCGTCACGCAAGATACCGCTAGTATCAACGCTCAAGTACATGTTTTTGAAGGTCTCTATAGTATCAACGAAGAAAATGAAGTTGTCCCTGCTGTAGCCAAAAAACTACCTGAAATTTCTGAAGATGGCAAAACTTATACGATCAGATTAAGAGACGATGCAAAGTGGAGTAATAATGAAAAAGTTACAGCGGATGATTTTGTTTATGCCTGGCAACGCCTAGTGTCACCTGCAAGCCAAGCAAACTATATGTTTTTATTAGATGGTACCATCAAAAATGGACACGAAATCATAAATGATGACATGGATCCAGAAAAGCTAGCCGTTAAAGCTCTTGATGATACTACTTTAGAAGTAGAATTAGAAAAACCGGTTCCATATTTTACATCATTACTAACTTTTCCACCCTTCTTCCCACAAAATGAAAAATTTGTAGAAAAACAAGGAAAAAGTTATGGAAATAGCAGTGAAAAAATTCTTTCTAATGGCGCCTTTGTCCTAAAAAATTGGGATCAATCTTCCATGGAATGGGACTTAGAAAAAAATCCTGATTACTATGATGCAGATAAAATCAACTTGCAGAAGGTCCATGTAGATGTTATTAAAGAAGCGGTAACTGCCTTCAATCTATTCCAAAGTGGGGAACTTGACCAGGCAGAAATTTTTGGCGAATATGTCAAGCAAAATCAAGATAATCCAAATTTGGAAAAAGTTCCTGCTTCACGCATTTACTATTTTAAAATGAATCAAAAAACGGATGGCAAAGATACCATTTTTGCCAATGAAAATGTTCGTAAAGCAGTTGCTTATGCAACAGATAAAGAAGGCCTGGTCGAAGACGTGTTAGCTGATGGTTCGACAGCTAGTTATGGCTACATTCCTAAAAACTTCGTTAAAAACCCTAAAAGCGGTACTGACTTTCGCCAAGATGCGGGCGATTTGATGAAAACCAATCAAAAGAAAGCCAAAGAATACTGGAAGAAAGCTCAAGATGAAATTTCTGATGATATTAAAATCGAATTATTGACTTCAGATGAAGATGATGAGAAAAAAGTAGCTGAAGCCATCCAATACCAATTACAAAAAGCTTTACCCGGCCTAAAACTTGAGATTAAATCAGTTCCCCTAAATAATTCAATCGAACTGACCCGCAACAGTGAATACGAATTGGCGGTCGGTCGCTGGGGTCCTGATTACCAAGATCCCATGACTTACCTAGAATCTCTAAAAAGCGGCAATAACACCAATTATGAAAGTAAAAAATATAATGATTTATTGACCAAAATTTCTAATGACTATGGGACAGACCCAGAAAAACGCTGGCAGGCAATGATTGATGCAGAAAAAGTACTGGTTGAAGAAGACGCAGCAATTGTTCCTTTATACCAGCAGACACGTTCACTTTTAACCAATGATAAGTTGAAGGGAATGTATTATCCAAGTTTTGGCGCATCTACGATTTTTAAATATGCAGAATATAAATAGAGAAAATGGCTGTGACACAATTATTTCCCAACAATAGTTTCCGAAAAATTAGTTCTTGCGGTTCAGTTAACTTCGCTTTTTACAACGAGGACCTACCGGACCGCAGGAGCAATATTTAAAAATCCGGAAATGTATTGTAGTTTGAAAAATATGTCTCAGCCATTTTTTCTTACTATTTTCCTTCATCAATTGCTTTTAAGCGTTGATAACGCAAGCTATTTTTCTCAAGTTCTTTAGGGCTACCTGACATTTCCAACTGACCTGCTTCAATAAAAATGACGCGATCCATTTTTTCGATTCCCTGCAAGTGGTGAGTGATCCAAATCAGTGTTTTACCTTGTAGTTGTTCATAAAACGTATCAATTAAGTCTTGTTCTGTTAAGGGATCTAAACCAACTGTCGGTTCATCAAGCAAGACGATCGGTACATCTTTCAAAAGGATCCGTGCTAATGCCAGGCGGTGTCTTTCACCACCAGAAAAGCGCAACCCCTCTTCGTCCACCATGGTATTTAAACCATCTGGTAAATTCTCTACTAACTCTTTTAGACCCACACGTTCTAATACTTGCCGAATTTCTGTCATTGTTGCCTGTTCATTGCCAATTTTTAGATTATTAAATACGCTCGTATGAAAAAGATAAGGTTCTTGCTGAATGACACCTATATAATCAGCTATTTTATCACCAATATGATAAGTAGCTATTCCGGCTAATGTTAATTGACCGCTCGTAGGAGATAGATCCCCTCTAAGCAGTGCAGCCAGAGTGCTTTTCCCCGACCCGCTTTTACCTAAGATCGCAACTTTTTGTCCAACTTGGATATTTAAATTTAAATCCCTTAAAATCATGGGACTATTTTCTTCATATTGGAAAGATAGTTGCTTCATTTCAATGGTCAAGGGCTTACTTAAAGGATGTTGTAGCTCTGTTTCTGCAATTTCGGGCAAATAATTCAAACGATCGATCGAATCTTTATAGATATTAGTTTCTTGAGCTGCATCAGGCAGACCGCTAAAAGCATCCACCAGGGGAAATACACTTAAGACAAAAGCACCGATCCAATTAGCCGCCCCGCCATGATCCCCCGCAAATTCTTGGCTAGTCCAAAGAATCAGAGCCACTGTTATAAGAGCTACAATTAATTGCAAGATAAAATTACGCCGACGGTTAAAAGCACGCAATTTTGCTTGAGTCGCCTGTAATTCTTCTTGTGAATGGTCATGTAAAGCAACATACTCCAGATTACGTTGGCTAAAAATCCAATCCGAAACTCCCATCACATTATCAGTTAATTCAGTATATAATTTATTTTTCAAAGTCTTTTCTTTTTCCTGTCGTGCACCATTTACAGCTACTGAACTCAAAGGTAAAACCACCGTTATGCCAGCAAGCATGACTAACATCAACAGGGCAAATGGCAGTGAGAAGAAACCTAGAGCAATTACAATAAAAATATATAGTGACCAGGCAATAATGGTGGGGAAAATCGTTCTTAGATATAAATTTTGAATATGATTAATATCTTCAGATAACAAACCCAAAACATCACCTAAAGCATAGTGATGTTTGAAAAACACTGCGTCTTTTTCTAAGGTATTGTAGAGTTTCAAGCGCATTTTGGAAGTCATTTTTAAAACCCAATTATGACTGACTAAACGTTCAGCATAACGAAAAACCGGACGACCGATCCCAAAAGCACGCGTCAATACAATCGGAATATAAATCAGTAAAATGTTTTCCGGCAAAGAAGCAGATTTACTAATTAAAAATCCCGAAGTAAACATCAATGCTCCTGCACAAAAAAAGGTCATAAAACCTAAAAGTAAAGCCAGTATTACTGCTTTTTTGTATTGCTTTAAAAAAGGTTTGACCCAACGATCTTTTTCTAATGACTTTAGTAAAGGGATTTTATGCATCTTGTTTCCCCCTCAATTTTTCTGTTAACTGATAAAAATAGCCTTTTTTTGCTGTCAATTCAGCAAAAGTCCCGTTTTCAACAATTCTGCCGTGGTCAATCACTAAAATCTTATCCATCTGGTGCATCCAATGTAAGCGATGAGTAGCAAAAAATACCAGATGATTTTCCATCAGAGGCAACATTTTTTCCTTTAGCTCCACCTCTGTCTCAATATCCAAATGGGCAGTCGGTTCATCAAACAATAAAATCTTACGGTCTTTATCTAAAAAAGCTCTAGCCAAAGCGATCCGCTGTGCCTGACCACCACTTAACGGCCGGGCCCCTCCGCCTATCTGCGTATCTAAACCTTGAGGTAATTCCGCAACTAATTCTGTTAACCCAGCCACATCAATCGCCTGCAAAATATCCGCTTGGCTGGCTTGCGGAGTATAAAAAGCAATATTTTCTCTTAAAGAAAGCTGAAACACATAAGGGTTTTGTGGAATGTAGATTAATTGCTGTTGCCATCTTGGAACAGCAAAATGGCTGATATTTTGGTCATTTACTTCAATTTGACCCTTATCCGTTTGTAAAAAACCACTTAAAGTATTAATTAACGTGGACTTTCCTGAACCACTTAGTCCAATAATGCCAATCTTTTGAAATCCCTGGACAGTAAGATCGATTTGCAAAGCCTTTTTTTGTTCATAAGAGACTTCTACTTCTTGCAGCGATAGACTCGAATCTTGATTCCAATTACTGATTGGAATCTTTTCCGGCTCAATTTCAACTGCCGTTAAAACTTGATTAATTGCCGTCAAAGCATTCTTACCATCTAAAGTAGCATGATAATCACTAGCAAATTCACGTAAAGGCAGGAAATATTCTGGCGCCAAAATAAGGACCATGAGTGCCGGAAATAAATTGATCCCGCTATTTATTAAACGTAAACCTAAAAAGACAGCCACAATTGCCACCGCTAAAGTGGTAAAAAAATCTAAGGCAAAAGTGGATAAAATACCAATTCTGAGAGTACTCATAGTTGTTTTACGAAAGTCTTCGCTGGTGCGATAAATACTTTTACCGTATCTTTTGCTTAAACCAAACATTTTCAGTGTATCGATCCCCCGTAAAGCATCAATAAAATGATTAGACAGAAGTTGAAAAGCCTTGTATTGTTTATCAGCCTTTGATTGGGCAGCATAACCTAAAACAATCATAAAAATGATAATCAGCGGATAAATTAAAAGCAAAGTAATTCCTGACTGGACATCCAGATAAAAAACTACAGCCAGTATCGGCCAAGAAGTAATCAGCATATTCATAATTTTTGAGAAAATTAGATGGATATAATTTTCCACCTGTTTTATACCATCAAGTGTCATCGTGATCATATTACCTGAACCTTCTTTTTGTACGATCTTAGGTCCCAGATAAAAAATCTTGTCTAACAATTGACGACGTAAATCAGCTGACTGCTGGGCAGCATAATTATCCAAAAGCTGATCCCGCAAAAAAGTAATGGCATGGCGTGCAGCAAAAACAATAAAAAAAAGTAAAATTCTCCAAAACTGTACCGAAATTTTTTCACCACTCCATAAGTGAGTGATCACACTGGCTAAAGTGTAGGCTTGACCAATGATAAAGAGAGCTTGCAAAATAGCCAAACCTGCAAGCACTCCCATTATTTTTTTACTATTCGGCAAGTCCAACACGGCTTTGTCGATCATTTACCATACCCCGCGATTTCATCTGATTTCACTCGTTTACGAAAGATATAGTAGGTCCAGACTACGTAAGCTAATACAAAGGGCAGCAATCCTAAAGAAATAAAACTCATGATCTTCAAAGTATAAGGTGAGGACGAAGCATTTTGAATTAGTAGATCATGCTCACTTCCATTAGAGTTGATCATTACACGAGGAAATAGACCTGTAAATAATAAGCTGACTAGACTCACTAAAGTTAGCCCGCTAGCTAGAAAAGACAACAATTCTTTATTAGTTAATAAACAATAATTAGCCATTGCCGTCAAGCCAACCATAACAACTAATAAAGCTGAAGTAAGAGCAAAATGATTACTAAAAAAATCGGTTTTCAGATAAAGTAATACTGCAAACAAAACAAGTCCGGCATATACGATCCAATATAATTTTTTAGCATGTTTTTTTGCTCGTTGACGAATTAAACCCATTGTTTTTAAAGCAATATAATTCAAACCATGTAAATAGCATAGCAGCGTTAAAACAAGCCCGCCAATTACTGAAAAGAAATTAACATAATCAGTAAAATGAGCGGTCATATTACCTGCTTCATCAAAGGGTACACCTTGTATCATGCTGACAAATAATAAACCAAAGAAAAAAGGGACCAGCAAACTGCCCAGGGCTAACGTCCAATTCCAGATCCACTTTTTTTCGTGTGGCATATGCTCGCGAAACTCAAAAGAAACGCCACGAATGATCAGACCGATCAAGATAAGCAGAAACACCAGATAATAACCACTAAATAAAGCAGCATACCATATAGGAAAAGAAGCAAACATAGCCCCGCCAGCGGTGATCAACCATACTTCATTCCCATCCCAAACGGGACCGATTGTCTGTATCAATTGATCTTGTTCATGTTCATCATTTGCTAGCGTTTGTACTGACATTCCCACACCAAAATCAAAACCTTCTAAAAAGAAAAATGCGGCAAATAAAATACCAATCAAAATAAACCACAATAATTGTAAATTACTCATTAAAGGCACCCCCATCAAAAGGATCAGTGGTCGGCTGTACTTCTTTTTCTTGCTCAGCTATCATATCAGGACCTTTAGCTAGTACGCGGACGACCAGATAAACCATGATAACTGCTAATCCGAAAAATAACACAAAATAGACAATATTTGAAACTAACAAGGACGTCACCGTCACATTGGGAGAAACGCTGTCTTTAATTTTAAATAAACCATAAACTGTCCAGGGATAACGTCCTAATTCAGTTACCAGCCACCCACAAGTATTGGCAATAAAAGGTACAAATGTCATTAAAGCAATCACCCATAACATCCATTTTTTTTCATATAAACTCGGTTTTTTCTTGCGAGTTAAAAATAATCCGATAGCTGCAACAAACAACATCAGAAAGCCAAAGCCTGCCATGATCCGAAAACTCCAAAACATCGCATTAACCGGTGGATAATAATTGTCTGCACCATGTTCAGTCACCAATTCTTCATTCAGCGAATTCATCCCCTGAACACCACCATGTAGACTATGATAAGATAAAATACTCAGCATATAAGGAACATGAATACCAAAAACTCTTTCTTT
>DATGVB010000128.1:0-3099 GCA_035300805.1 Tetragenococcus sp.
GCTTTAAATCTCCGCTTAGGATGGCCGCAATCATTACATTAGCGATAGAGCTGGCTTTAACTGCCTCATTATATGCCAGATTTTCAGGCAACACATCCCGGCTGGCAGAAGTCAGTAATTGCTTATTAGGAATGTAGGCAATTACTTCACATTCCGGGAAAAAATGTTTGACATAATGGACAATTGGTTTCCTGTCACTGAAATAGTAAGAAGAAACTACGAATCCACCACAAATAGCTGGTGCACAGTTATCTGGATGTCCTTCAATCTCAGTAGCAATTTCAATTTTTTTATGCTGGGTCAAAGCTAGGTGTTCCAGCCGATTGGCCAATTCAATTCCCGCAACGATTACTGAAGAACTACTGCCCAACCCCCGGGCAATTGGAATAGATGTTGTCATCTTTAAATGATGCGGTTTGATGTCCGGTGCTGCTTTTTGTGCTGTTTTGACTAGCAAGTTATTAGCGTCATGAGGAATATCGGCCAGATCGTGATCAACGATCCACATCGAACTTTCGCCTATGACTTCTACAGTCAGATAGCTAGCTAAAGCAATTCCACAAGAATCAAAACCAGGACCTAGATTGGCACTGGTTGCCGGTACACGAATTTTCACAACTATCCCTCCATAATTTCTAATTTTTGATTAATTTTTCCCGAATTTTGTACTTTTTCTAAAAATTCATTGATTTCAGCTGTAGTCATTTTTGCTGTAATCAGATAAATGTCCTCTGCTTGACTGTAAAAATGTAAGGGGTCCTTATCTAAAAATGAACGAATATCTGTTTTTCCTGTATAAGAAATATAATAAGAAGTTTTCTCTGCCGTTATAATTTCAGCAGCTGCTAAGGTGCTACGACTCATCTGAACCGGAACTTCTTTAAAATCTGCTTGTAAAATCGCCAGTAAGTCATTCATTACACTAGCAGCGGTCGGCAGACTGCCTGCTCCCGGGCCATAAAACATCGAAGTTCCCAGATATTGACTATGAAGACAGACTGCATTCATTTCATTATCCACTGTAGCTAAAGGATTTTTTTCAGCCATTAACTTAGGGGCTACTTGGGCAATCGTCCCTTTTGACGTCTGACTGGCTTGAGCAATTAGCTTGATACGATAACCAAAAACGCGAGCCTGATAAATATCTTTGGTGGTAATCGAACGAATTCCTTGAATCTTGAGGTCTTTGAGCGCAACTTTTACTTTAAAAGCTAGGCGGATCAGGATCATCAATTTATAAGCTACATCAAAACCATCAACATCATTAGTCGGATCACTTTCGGCAAAACCCAAAGCTTGAGCTTGCTGCAATGATTCATCAAAAGTCATGCCTTCTTGTGCCATCTGGGTCAGCATATAATTACTTGTCCCATTTAAAATCCCTTCAAAAGCAGTCACTTTATCAGTTAAAAAATGTTGATTAAGGTTGCGTAAAATCGGGATCCCGCCAGCTACACTGGCTTCATAAAGCAAAGAAACCTGATTTTTTTCAGCTGAGCTAGTTAATTCATCACCGTATTGAGCAATCAAGTCTTTATTAGCTGTAATAACATGTTTTTTTTGCTCTAATGCTTGCAAGATCCATTCTTTAGCTGGGTGGATCCCGCCAATCAACTCAATTACCAGATCAATTGTTGGATCATTCAGAATTTTTTCAATATTCGTTTCAAAATTTAAGTTATACTTTCGGGCCTGTTCTTGTTTTTTTTCTTTTGAACGGACCAATACTTTAGTGATATTAACATCCACAGCCGAAATTTCTTGGATTTTTTCTTTGGCAGCAAGCAGTTCTTCGATAACACCGGTTGCTACGACACCCAAGCCTAAAATCGCAATATTAAATTGTTTACCCATAATTTCTCCTTTTTGCTTTACTATTAAGCTAGCTCAAGCATAACAAAAAAGAGTACAAAAAAAAAGGATTTTCGGCTAGAAAGTCCTTTTTAATGATGCTTGATGTGGTTAAATGTCTGCTGTAAAATATCTAATACATGATCATCATCAACAGTGTACAAAATGGATTTTCCCATCCGCCGCGATCTTACTACTCGATTATCCCGTAATAGTTTCAATTGATGAGAAACAGCCGGCTGTTCCATATTGACTTCCTGAGCAATCGTCGTTACATTTTTTTCTTCGGCTTCAATTGTTAAAACAATTTTTAAGCGGGTCGGATCGCTCAATACCTTAAAAATTTGACTGACTTTTTGAATTTCTTCCAAACTTACTTCTTCCATGAAGGGTCCTCCAAAAGCTATTTACAGTAAAGTCTAGGAAAAAGCATCTACAATTTCCTAGACTTGCATCTTTTTATTATACTACTTTTCACCTATAAATTCATTAATGGCATTTTCAAAACAGCTGATTTTCTGTTGAGCCTGGCCATCAGATGGCGCGTTTACGCCAATGTAAAATTTAATTTTGGGTTCTGTTCCCGAGGGACGAACTGCGATCCAGCTATCATCTTCTAAAAAGTATTTCAATACATCTGCAGCTGGCATCGCCATTTTTTCAGTAGTTCCATCTTGTTTGTGACGCAGCTGAGTTTTAAAATCTTCAGTAGTAACGATAAATCGTCCGGCAAAATCCTTAGGAGCCGCTTCTCTGAACTTTTTCATCAAGGCAGCAATTTTACTTGATCCTTCTTGACCTGACATTGTGACTGATACTGTTTTTTCAGCATAATGACCATATTCAGTAAAGATTTCTTCTAGCGCATCATATAAGGTTTGACCTTTCTGTTTATAAGCTGCAGCCACTTCAGCCAATAATACCAAAGTCTGGATCGCATCTTTATCACGTACAAAAGGTTGGACTAAGAAACCATAGCTTTCTTCAAAGCCAAACACGAAAGTATGACTCTGATCTTTTTCATACTCCTTAATTTTTTCAGCAATAAATTTAAAGCCTGTCAGAACATTGACTACGGGAACGCCATAACTTTTAGCTATTTCAGTGGATAATTCACTAGAAACAATGGATTTCAGGATAACTGCATTTTCAGCTAAGGTTTGCGTTTTTTTACGAGCTTCCAAAATATAACGGATCAAGATCGCGCCAATTTGGTTTCCGGTTAAAACTTGATATTCACCATCTGGC
>DATGVB010000129.1:0-10508 GCA_035300805.1 Tetragenococcus sp.
CTCTGTAATATCTACTTTTGTATTTAATGATTGAACCATACCAATCCACTCCTATTCCAAGATATTTTATCATGCATTTTATTTATGTACAAAAATTACTTTGCCGGATCCAGATTTTACGAATAAAAAAAGAAAAAGCAATTCAGTCAACAAACTGCTTTTCCTCTTTTACTTAAGCTTAAAGTAAACCAATCAAATGCCCAACAATCCCTAAAATAAACAGGCCTAAAATGATAACGATCGGAGAAACATTTTTCTTCAATAGCCACATACATAAGAAAGTAAGCAGTAAACCAGCTAGACCGGGGATCAATTGATCCAGGTTATCTTGCAGAGTCGTTACTTGAACACTGGATAATGCTTTTCCACTAGCTACTTCCTGAAAGGCTGTCTGCAGACCTTTAGGTGTCATCGGGATACTCGACCAGTCCACATAGGCCCCTTCGGATAATTTAACCTCAGAAACCTTAGGAACAAAGGAAATATCAACCCAGCGCTGTACCAGAGCTGCTAAGACAAACATCCCCAAAATGGAAGCACCCTGCGTAATATCCTGCAAAAGGCCACCTGACAAGTCATCTGTGATAGCAGAGCCTGCCTTATAACCAAATTCTTGTGCATACCATAAAAATGCCCAACGAATAATATTCCAAGCTAAGAAGAAAATAATCGGTCCTAAAATATTCCCTCCTAAAGCAAGCGACGCACCTAAGGCACCTAACATCGGACGAACTGTAAACCAGAAAACTGGATCTCCAACACCAGCTAGAGGACCCATCATCCCGATTTTAACCCCTTGAATAGCTACATCATCAATAGGGGCCCCATTGGCACGTTCTTCTTCCATTGCCAGGTTGACACCTAGAACAGGTGCTGTCAAATAAGGGTGAGTATTATAAAATTCTAAGTGACGTTGTAAAGCTTTCTTTTGATCATCTTTATCCTTGTATAATTTCTTGATTGCAGGAATCATTGCATAACAGTAACCACCATTTTGCATCCGTTCATAGTTCCATGATCCTTGCAGGAAAGTATCACGCCAAGCAACATTCAGGCGATCTCTTTTTGTTAAAGTAATTTTTTCTTCTGCCATGATTTTATCTCCTCTCTTTATCCCATTTAATAATCATTAAGAATATCGCCTAAAGGATCACCTGAACCGCCACTTGAACCGCCGGCAGAACCACCTTTTTTCGATAAAGTGATATAAATAAACGCAAGTGATAAACCAATAGCTCCAATAGCGATCAAAGTCAAATCGGAAACAGCAGCTACAACAAAGCCTAAAGCAAAGAATGGCCATACTTCACGACTGGACATCATATTGATAACCATTGCATAACCAACAGCTACGACCATACCACCGCCGATTGCCATTCCATCATTCAACCAGTCAGGCATTGCTTCTAAAATACCACGTACCGTTGTTGCCGGGATAAACAGTAAAGCTCCAGCAGGAATCGCAATACGTAAGCCTTGCAGACAAACTGCTAAAACGTGCAATATTTCAATTTTACGGAAATCACCATCTTCTGCAGCTTTATCCATTCCGTGAACAATTGGTACAGCAACTGTACGAACGATCATTGTCAGGAAAAGTCCGGCAACAGCTAAAGGAACTGCAATAGCAATCGCTGAAGAGATCCCTCTTTGGCCTTGTCCACCTAAAACTAAAATAATGGCAGATGCAACAGAAGCCAAAGCTGCATCAGGTGCTACGGCTGCTCCAACATTTGCCCAGCCAAGAGCGATCATTTGCAATGAGCCGCCAAGCATAACGCAAGCTTCCAAGTTTCCTGTCACTAAACCAATCAATGTACATGCAACTAATGGTTGGTGAAATTGGAATTGATCCAAGATCCCGTCCATTCCTGCAAAAAATGCAACAATCACAACTAATATCATTTGAATTGCATTTAAATCAGACATAATACCCCTCCTATTTTCATTTCTACATTATTTCGCATTATTCAAGCCTGTTTTAGCTTTTTTCAACAGCTCATCCAAGTTACCACGCCCGTCTGCCGGAACTTTACGGACATCAAATTTAAGTCCATGACTCTTCAAAGTTTCGAAAGCTTCAATATCTTTTTGATCCATGGAAATTACATTATTAACGACTACTTTTCCTTTAGAATGGGCCATTGAGCCAATGTTTATTTCATCAAATTCAACTCCGGCTTCAACCACACGTACCACATCTTCCGGATTTTCAAAAAGTAACATGGCCTTTGTGCTGCCAAAACGCGGATCCTTACTGATTTCAATCATTTTTTTGATTGGAATGACATTGGCGCGTACGCCAGGAGGTGCAGCTTGTTCAATCAGATTCTTACGTAAATTATCATTGGCAACTGCATCACTAACTACGATAATCCGTGTAGGTCCCGTGGCTTTCGTCCAGGAAGTCGCAACTTGTCCGTGTAACAAACGTGAATCGACCCGAGTCAAGACATATTTGATCTTACCATCACCTACAACTGTGCCTTCTGGTAAAGCTCCTTTAGGTTCTTGCGCAGCGGGTGCAGCTGCAGCTTTTGTCTCTTCTGGTGCAATTTCTTCTGGTCTAACCTTAATACCATCTTTTGCACTTGTTAGAATCGCAGCTGCGACTTGTTGCGCAGTATCCATTGATAAACGTGCACCATAAGCTTCAATTACCATTGGTAAATTCATACCCGCAACAATTGACCATTTATCCTTATGCGCTTCAAATAAACTATTGGCTTGATTGAAAGGCGTACCACCCCATAAATCAATCAAGAAAAGAATTTCATCTTGACTATCAAAAGATTGGATTGCCTGCTCCATTTTTGCTCTGATATCATCGGGTCCTTCACTTGGTTTTAAAACACATGCAGCAACATTTTCTTGTTCGCCAAAAATCATTGTCGCTGATTGTAAGATACCTTCGGCAAATTCCCCGTGACTTGCTAAGATGATTCCTACCATTTTCTTACCCCCACTTCATTTTTGTTCTAGAGTGACTCATCTTTTTTCCTTTTTATCTAATAAATCCATTAAATTTGATTTGCGATCTGCAGGAACTTTACGAACGTCCAATTCAATATTGCATTCATCATGTAAGAAATGAAAAGCAGCGATGTCAGCTTCATCGACAGAAACAAAGTTTGTGACCATACGTTTTCCACTTTCAAAACGCATACCACCAATATTTAATGATTGCAATTGTAAACCTGCCCGAACCAGTGTCTCTACATCTTGTGGGTTCGTAAATAATAACATCACTCTTTCTTTGTCAAATAAAACATTGTTCATCACTTCTAGCATTTTATTTACAGTGATCACATTGGCATAAATTCCCAGTGGTGCTGCCTGTTGCAACAAAAATTTAGCCAGATTGTCAAAGGCGGATTCATCACTAACAACGATAATCCGATCAATATCAATGCGTTTTGTCCAAGCCGTCGTTACCTGGCCATGAATCAGGCGATCATCGATCCTTGCCAAACAGATTTTCACGCCCCTATCGCCTCCTCTTTAGTGGTTTATCAGATAATATGCACACCCCCTCAACTATATATAAGCAAGTTTCATGCCAACGATATAATAATACACTGAGAAAAAAATACGAAAAATAAAGTTTCTATAAAAATACACTAAAAGATACACTGAGTCAGTGTATCATTTAGTGTATTAAAAGATGTTTATCTGCCGTTTGATCAAAGCTAATAAATAGTATTCCTCAGCTAAAGGAACCGTAATATTTAAAGTACGATCAAGTGATAATACTTGCACATGCAAAGCAGCATACGCTGGATCTGCCTGTAAATCTTTTATCTCTTCCTTAGTTCCAGTTAAAGGCTGCTGCAAAATAATACGTTCGATCATTCCAGCTGAATGTAGCAAGAAGTTGATCAAAAATCCTTGTTCAGTCTCAGAGACCTCCCAATGATACATAATTTCTCGGGTAAACTGCCACAAAGGTTCAATAATCTTCTTAGGATTCAGAAAAGTAAAATTCTGCTCTAAATAATTTAAACATATTTCTTGGGTATTTTCTTGATCTGTAGCTGGCATATCTACTAATTCTAATTCCGTATTCATTAATAATTTTTCAAGCAGCTGACTTGTATCATGAGTTAAAAAATTCTCCAAGCTAATAAAAGGGACCGCTAACTGCGGATCGACGACTCCCGTTGCAGCAATCAAATGATAACTCTGTTGAATCGCAGTTAACTGTTCAGCCATATCAACAGCTGAGATCGTCAGCACTTCAACATCAGTGATTGCCTTTTTGTCAAAAACATTCTGGATCATATTTTTGATATGCTTCGCTGTCCCTTCGCCAGATGCACAGATAGCTAGGATTGCTTTGGGTAAATGAGTTGCTTGAACGAGCACGTTTTCGTTTAAAGCAGAGTAACCATGAAAGTTACGCAGAGATTCATATAGTTCTTCCAAATCTGTACCAAAAACAGAGGCTTTTCTAACTGCTTCCAATACTAGTGGAGTCGTCACCATATCAATAGTCCGTACGGAAACCCCGGTCTCACGTTGAATTACTTCATTGAAAGTTGCCAAAGACCCCATATCCACTAATAAAAGAATTCCACCCCCTTGATCAACCGACAGAGTGGCCTGTTTTAATTTTTCCAATGCAACTTTAGGTGGCATATCCAGTGGCATATCAACACTTGTAACATTCTGAGCATCCAATAACTGTCTGACTACCTCTACCATACTACTAGCAGTGCTGTTCCCGTGGGCGGCTACTACAACTCCGATTCCCTCGTTCTGTTGAGTAGTACGTAGGGAAATCAATAAGACGGCTAAATAATAAATCTCATTTTCAGGAATAAATAAATTAAACCACTCGCCAATTAAATGACGGACTTCTCTGGCCAGTTCTAATTCTTGAGGATAAGCATTGACCATTTCTTTAATATTATCGTTGGCTTTTCTTTTTTCGCCTAATTGCATTTTTTTTAAAAAAGAACTGATATGTAAACTCATCGCATAGATAAAATTTGATTGAAAATGACTACCTAAACGATTCGTAGCCATACTATAAATCTGATTAGTCAATTCAATAATTTTAGGATCGACAAACTCGCTTAATTTGTTATCTGAATAAAAAGAAAAACCATGATCTTTATAAAAAGATTTCAAGTGAACATTGATATCAGTTGAAATAAAGTGATTGATCGTTTCCTGATCGATACCATCGGCTTTAAGTAATTGCGCTTTATCACCGATAATATCATATAAATTATAGGGAAGTTCGTAAGCATCCGCTTGAATATTAAATAATTCTTCATTCGGTGGAATAATAAGTTTTGACTGTAAATTTTGTGACAAGTCACTGGACATTTGCCGATGATCAGCGATTAATAATAAGCCTGAACGGATACCCTCCGGCACATCTTCCATGGTGATGTCCACTTGCTCTTCTTGCATATGATTCAAAAAACCGCGTGCACAAACCAGCTGAACATTTGACTTAAGTTGCCCGATATTACCATAGCTCACGCTACCGATTAAAGCCTTGACAACATCTTCGGTTAAAGAAATCGTCCGTTCGATTCGTTTAGCTTCGCGCGAGACCATCATTTTTACTAAATCAATCTTTTCAGCAGCCGGTCTTACCGCAAAAGAAGGAAGCTGAATATTAATCGGGATCCGCCTGACAAAGGTATCCAATAAAGTAGAATTCGGGTCCTCTGTAGTAGCTCCAATGATCCGTACTTCTGCTTGATGCTTTTTACCAGTTTCGCCTAAGCGGCTATATTTCCCGTGGTCCATGAAATAAAAAATCATTTCCTGACCTTCAGGCGGCAAGCGGTGAATCTCATCTAACAGAAGTACACCACCATCAGCTTGGTCGATCACCCCTTCTTTTTCTTGTTGGGCTCCAGTAAAAGCTCCTTTGCTGTGACCAAATAAATGACTCATCAAAAGTTCAGGATTATTCGCATAATCCGCGCAATTAAAGACGATCAGTTCCTTGTCTTGGGCGATCACCTCACTTGCTTTGGCAAACTGAAACATTGCATGGGCAAAATAAGTTTTACCAGAACCAGTGGGTCCTGTAATCAGACAATTCAGGCCTTTAGGTGGATAAAGGATCGCTGCCTTGGCTTGTTCACCGGCATTTTTCATACTGCCATTCATACCAATGATCTTAGCAAAAATATCTTTTTCTGTTACTGCTGATACGCGGATCCGTTGTGGTGTTTGCTTGACACGCGGTTGTTGTTCTTCTTTATAGCTTTGAACATGTTTATCCTTTGAGGAAACATTGTTTAAAGAATATTCTACCGGCCTTCCTGAAGACTTTTTCAACAAATCTTCTCGGGTCAATTGATTCAAATCCTTACTGGCATTAGTACGTTGGATATTGAAAACTTCCGCAATTTCGCTGGTTGTAACTGTTGCCATCTGATCTTCGCGCGTTTTTTTAACAATATAATGATAAATTTTCTCCATTCGTTTAAGCAAATATTTCACCCCCAAAACAAGCCTCTTCATTAAATTAGCTTTCTTTATTATAGCTTGACTAGACAGATTTATTCAAATAATTCACATTTATTTGCAGTCAAAACGAACTTAATTTTTTTAGAACAAAAAAAGCTTGATCTCAATTAAGAAATCAAGCTGTAAACTGCTAAAATTATGCTTCTTGAGCTTCCGGATAAACGGAGACTTGTTTTTTATCACGGCCCAGACGTTCAAAGCGAACAACGCCGTCTACCTTAGCAAATAAGGTATCATCTCCACCTTTACCAACATTTACACCTGGATAAATTTTAGTTCCACGTTGGCGATAAAGAATCGATCCGCCAGTAACGGTTTGGCCATCTGCTCTTTTTGCGCCTAAACGTTTTGACTCTGAGTCACGTCCGTTGGCAGTAGAACCGCCACCTTTTTTATGGGCAAAAAATTGTAAATCCATTGTCATCAACATATGATGCACCCCCTCTAGCTATTAATAGTTTCAAATTGAATATAATCTTCGTATTGGAGACAAATCGACTGAATCGCCAGTAGTAGATTTTCCAATAAAATCTGACTGATATCGACCTGTCTTTGTGTAATATCTTGAGGTACTTCCACCTTAAGATAGCCACCCTTTTTTTCATCAGAATCAATCACAAGCTGTACTTTAGCCAAAGCATCGATCCCGTTGACCGTACTGATCGCTACAGCTGATACAGCAGCACAGACAATATCTGAGCCAGATTCACTAAAATCAGCATGACCTGTAATTTTATATGAATGAATACGTCCTGATCCATCACGTTCAAAAGTTGCCTTAATCATAGTTATCCCTTACCTAATTATGCCTTGATCGCATTGATCGTAACTTTAGTATAAGGTTGACGATGACCTTGTTTACGGTGAGAACCTTTTTTAGGTTTGTATTTATAAGTAACGACTTTCTTTTCTTTGCCG
The DNA here is from genome assembly GCA_035300805.1 of Tetragenococcus sp. GTDB lineage: Bacteria > Bacillota > Bacilli > Lactobacillales > Enterococcaceae > Tetragenococcus. The sequence goes on from DATGVB010000129.1 coordinate 7,417, forward strand.
TGCTTATCAACCGTACCTTCAACAGTAGCCCCCTCAACTAAAGGACTGCCGACTTTTGTTTCTTCTCCAGCAACTAAAACAACCTGATCAAAAGTTACTTTTTGGCCAGCAGCTACATCTAATTTTTCAATATAGATTACTTGGTTTTCTTCAACTTTGTATTGTTTTCCGCCAGTTTTAATGATTGCGTACATCTTTGTGCACCTCCTTAAATAATAAACTTAGACTCGCCATCCCAAGCGACTAGATTTAGCACTTAAAACTTGCTCTGTGCGGTTGTAGCCGTGGAAAGTCCACAAATACAACATTAATACTTTAGCAGAAAAAAGTCCCTACGTCAAATTTTTTTATTGCCAATACGAAGGGAGCTTTTTTTCATAAGCTTCGATCAGATCTAAGTCTTCTAGTGTAATGGCAATCTCGTCTAAGCCGTTAATAAGCTTATGTTTCGTTTCAGCGTCGATTTCAAAGGGATAGCTTGTCTCTGGAGTGATCACTTTCTGATTGGGCAAATCAATAGTGAGCTCAGTCTCAGGATCTAAAACAGCAATTTTTTTACGGGCTGACTGCTCCAGCTCAATTGGCAATAAACCATTTTTTGTGGCATTCATATAAAAAATATCGCCAAAGCTCCCCCCGATGACCGCTTTAAAACCATAACCTAAAAGTGCCCAGGCAGCATGTTCGCGCGAAGAACCCGAGCCAAAATTTTCACCTGTAACTAGAATTGTCGCATTTTTATATTCAGGAAAATTCAAAACAAAATCCGGATTGGGTTTACGATTTTCCAAGTAACGTAAATCATCAAATAAAAACGGACCAAAACCCGTCTTTTCAATCAGTTTTAAGTAAGTTTTAGGTAATATCTGATCTGTATCAATATTGTCTAACATATAAGGAACTGTTTGACCGTGATAAACTTTAAATGCCTCCATTAGGCCGCACCTCCTGTTTGGCTGATATCAACAAAATGTCCGGCGATTGCTGCAGCTGCTGCCATAGCTGGACTACACAGATGGGTCCGCGAATTTTTGCCCTGCCGACCGACAAAATTCCGATTGGAAGTTGCCGCGCAATGAACAAATTCAGGAACCTTATCGGGATTCATCCCCAGACACATAGAGCAACCCGGCTGACGCCATTCAAAACCTGCAGCAATAAAAATCTTATCTAAACCAATTTTTTCAGCTGCCGTGCGTACTGGTCTTGAGCCGGGTACCACGATCCCAGTGACCCTTTGATCGATCTTTTTTCCTTTGACCATCGCTGCAGCTTCTTTTAAGTCAGACAGTCGGCCGTTCGTACAAGAGCCAATGAAAACATATTCGATCGGAATATCCGCAGCTTTTTGACCGGGGTGAAGGTCCATATAATCATAGGCCAACTGATCGTTTTGGTTCTTTACTTCAGGAAAAGGCTGGTCAAAAGCGACTCCCATACCGGGATTGGTCCCCCAAGTTACGTAAGGAGTTAAATCAGAAACGTCTAGTTCCAGAACTTTGTCGAACTTAGCATCTGTATCTGTATAAAGAGTTTTCCAATCCGCTAGGGACTGGTCAAATTCTTCAGGTGCAAAAGGACGTCCTTTCACATAAGCAAAAGTCGTTTCATCAGGTGCGATCATGCCCAGCTTCGCTCCTCCTTCAACTGACATATTACAGATCGTCATTCGTTCTTCCATTGACAGATTTTCAATCGTTTCACCATAGTACTCTACGGCATGGCCACCACCAAAATTGACTCCATAATTAGCGATCAGTGCTAAAATAATATCTTTGGCATAAACGCCTTTTTTTAATTTACCCGTGATATGAACGCCCATTCGTTTCGGTTTGACTTGCCAAATCGTTTGAGTTGCCATGACATGTTCGACTTCACTCGTTCCGATTCCAAAAGCCAAAGCGCCGAAAGCCCCATGAGTTGCCGTATGAGAATCACCACAGACAATTACTTTGCCGGGTTGGGTCAAGCCCATTTCAGGACCGACCATATGAACGATACCTTGTGATTCTGAACCGTTATCGCACAACTTGACACCAAAATCAGCACAATTTTTGCGTAAAGTATCCATTTGTTTTTTAGCAATTAAATCAGTGATATTAAAAATGTCTTTAGTCGGTACATTATGATCCATAGTAGCAAAAGTCTTTTCGGGATGGCGCAACTGTCTGCCGGCTGCTCGTAACCCTTCAAAAGCTTGCGGTGAAGTCACTTCATGAATCATCTGCAAGTCAACATAAAGTAATTGCGACTGACCCTCTTCACCTGTCACTACATGACGTTGCCAGACTTTATCAAATAAAGTTTTTCCCATAATTACTCTCTCCTTTTGTTACAGTCGCTGATTTAGGGCTGCCGTAAATTCTGTCGTTGTTGCCTTACCACCCAGATCTGCCGTCAGAATCCCGGCAGCCATCGTCGTAAAACAAGCATTTTCTATTTTTGTTGCGATCTCATCCATACCAAATGATTGACGCAGCATCATACTAGCCGATAAGATCATTGAAACTGGATTGGCTAAATTTTTACCAGCAATATCAGGGGCTGAACCATGAATCGGTTCATATAGAGCATTACCGGCAACACCAAAACTGGCACTCGGCAATACTCCTAAAGTACCAGGCAAAACCGAGGCCTCATCACTCAAGATATCACCAAATAAGTTTTCTGTTACGATCACATCAAAAGCGGCCGGATTCTGAATAATTTTCATTGCCGCTGAGTCTACATACTGATGTTGTAACTGACAGTCGGGAAACTCGCAGGCCACCTCTTCAGCGATCCTACGCCACAGTTTACTCGTAGCCAGAACATTTGCTTTATCTACTGAAAGCACTTGTTTTTTACGTGTCTGCGCAAGTTCAAAAGCCTTACGGATGATCCTTCTGATTTCATCTGCCTGATAGAAATTGGTATCATAGGCTTGCTCTTTGTTCAGCTGGCGCGGCTGTCCGAAATAGATCCCACTGGTCAACTCTCGGACAATCACAAAGTCAGTTCCCTGGATTCGTTCTTTTTTAATAGGCGAAAAATCGATCAAAGCATCATTTACGCTGATCGGACGGATATTAGCATAAAGATTCAATTCCTTA